>JBLNAU010000702.1:0-3454 GCA_050259515.1 Syntrophothermus sp. | reverse complement strand
CCATGATCAACCTTGGGGTAAGACCTTACTTTCATTTTTGGTAGAGCCGCGGACAAGATCGCCCAGGGCATTGGCTGCCAGGCCGGCAATCACCAGGATCACCACCGCCACAACCAGGTTCGGGATCCACAGCAGGAATTGCTGCAATACCGCAGACACAGCGGGCAGACCCAGTGCATCAAAGGCTACCACCAGGACGATCAGGCGGACAAACCATTTGACAATGTCTGCCAGGACGCCAGCCGTATCCTTGCGAACGCCCATGCTGTGCACAAATCCAGCCAGCCCGGAACGCTGGGCCAGGTCATTGAAGCGTACAGCACGCAATAACGCCGCCACGGCAGCTGCGAGCACACCCGCAATCAGCCACCCAATAATCAGGATGACAATAAATCCGAGAACTCTCGGGATCGCTGCCAGGAACATGGTCAGCGCGGCCGTCAGGGAAGTCATGACCGCTGCACCCCAATCTGTAATTACACCACCATTCATTTTGTTCTCCTTTCAAGATTAATGGAATCAATGATGCATGCAGATCCTTCTGCCTGCTCATCATCCCAAAACACATTTGCATTGCTGCATCATTAAATCTATGTGTATAGTCGTTTACTAAGTATTATTAACGTATCAGATGCGATAATGGTAATCAGGAGGGTTCCCTATCCTCCAATACGGGGAATCCCTACTTAAGCTCAGGTATAATTATTGCCCCCGTGAGATACACGGGGCAATCGCACGGAGCTTAAATGTCCTCCTTTTCCCACAAAATTGATGAATGGATGAAAGAAGCTGAGGCCCGGCCTCAGTCAGCAGTACCCATCGTGAGGCTGGTATCCCGGCGCCTGTTGGAGCTGACCGAGCGCAACGAGCAGCTGCTGGAAGAGAACATCGCCCTGCAAACCGGCACACGCGTGGAGGAATACCAGAAGCGCATTGCCCACCTCGAATACCAGCTGGATCTGCTCAAGCGGCGCTTTGGCAGTGAAGCGGCTGAACTGGCCGAAATCCCGCTTCGCACCGAGCTGCCCTCCACACTGAGTCTGCTGGTCTACAATAACTATGGCCGGATCCTTCGTCTTGAGCTGAACTCCGATCTTCAGGAGCTGGGGCGCATCGTCGATGAAACGCTCCAGAGCAGCGAACAGCCGCGCCTCCTGGTAGTTCCATCCAACGAAGAAGTGCTCCTTCTTTTCACTTCCGGGCGGGTGAGCACCTGCGCGGTCGAGGACCTGCCAGCGATGGAAATCGGACAGGAATGGATGTGGGCCAATGCAGCCTTGCCCGATGAGCCACACGCCGGGGAATGGCTGGCGTGTGTCATGCCGATTTCACAGCTCCCCCTCTCGGAATTCTTCCTGCAGGTCAGCCGGCGAGGCTGCGTGAAGAAAACCATGATCTCCATGGCCCAGTCCATTCTTGGCAACCATTATCTTGGCAAGGGCACGCTGCAAAAATCAGACCAGCCGTTCGACGTCCGGCTCACGCTGAAGAAGGATCTGTTTGCGTTTGTCACCTTCGAAGGAAAACTGATCGGCCTGGATGTCAATGACCTCCCCTACAGCACCGAGGACCGTATCAGGATGACCGCCAGCGATTATGTGATTGCATCCCTTGTGCCCCAGCCAGAGGATGCCATGTTGTTTTTTACCCAGACCGGCAAGGTCATTCACCGGGGTGCTGACAGCCTTGAGCTATCCAAATCTCCGCTGGCTAAGGGACAGGCCCTGATCCCACCGGCGCGGCTCGATCAGGGAGTCCGCTTCATTGGAGCGGCCTCGGTGCAGGATGCGGACCGGATTGCGGTGTTGGACTCAAAGGGAAACCTAAAGATCCATTTGGCGGAGACGATCACCGGGTCTGGCTCGCTCGAAAGCGATGGCTTGATCCTTTCCATTGGGCTGATCCGCGCCGGGGTGAGGAAGGACTCGAACTCATGAGCGTCAAAGTCGGCATTGATTTTGGGACCTCCAATTCGGGCGTCGCGCTGTATGATGGACAGCAGGTCCGTCTTCTGCCGGTGGATCCAAAGAATGTCATCCCGGAAGTGATCAAGACCGTACTCTACATCACGCGCGAGTACCGTCCCCTGATCGGCCAGGAAGCGGTGGAGCATTACTACCGCGACAATGTCAACCGCCAGCGTCGCTATGTGAAACAATGGGCGGGAGAGATCGATGTACGCGGCGCGGACATGTTTTATGTGCGTGACGTTTATGTTTATGTTGATGAGCTGAAGCCCGGGCGTTTGCTGCAATATCTAAAAACAGCCCTGCGCAAGGATGGATACGAGGGGACCCAGATCTTCGAGCGCTATTACACTGTTGGTGACCTGGCGAAGACCTACCTCAGTCTCCTGAAACAGCGGGCCGAGGCGGTGCTTGGGGATCCCATCGACGCGGTGACCCTGGGGCGTCCGGTGAAATTCTCCGAGTCCCCTGAGCGCGATCGCAAGGCCCAGGAGATCCTGCGCCAGTCTGCACTGGAGGCCGGTTTCAAGGAGGTCGATTTCGAGCTCGAGCCGATTGCTGCCGCGCTGGATTATGAACAGTCCATCAGCAAGCCGCAGAATGTTGTTATTTTTGACTTTGGCGGCGGCACGCTCGACATTGCCGTGATGCGACTGGGCGACCCGCACAAACGCCAGGTCTATGCCAGCGGTGGTGTGGACATTGCTGGCAGCGATTTCGACCGGGCCATTATTGAAAAGCGCATGCTCTTCCATTTCGGGTATGGACGCGTCAAGCACCATCCCGAGATCATGGAAATGATCCATGCCATCCCAGACTGGATGGCCCTGCCCGAGCTGGGGACACCCATTAACAAAAACATCCTGGAGAAAGCCATTCAGGCCGGGATTTCCCCCGTCCAGTTGAAGGCCCTTCAGGGGCTGATCTACAATGACCTGGCATTCACCTTTTACAACCGGGTGGAGGCTGGCAAGATCGCTCTATCCAGCGAGGGCGCCACGGTCATCAGCCTGGAGGACAAGGATATTGCCCTGTGGGAGCTCTATACCCGCCACCAGCTGGAAACAGATATCGCTCCCTATCTCAGTGAGGTGGAAAAAGTTCTGCTCGATACAATTGCCCGATCCGGGCTGGAGCCTGCCCAGATCGAGGCGGTCGTAAAAACAGGCGGCTCCTCCAGTATTCCCATGTTCACGGAAATGCTGGCACGCATTTTCGGCAGAGAGAAGGTCAAAGAGTCGAATGTGTTTACAAGTGTGGTCGCCGGGCTGGCTATCAAAGCCCGGGAAGGTCAAGCAGGCTGATTGTTTCCTTAAATGAGGCAAAAGTTGCATTCCCTCGGAAGAGTATAATTAACACAACTATAGCGTAGTATAAACTTGGACCATAAACAACATAGCAAAGGGTTTCTATGGGTACAGGTGATGGGATCGACTCCTCATTGCTCCGTAGTTTAACAGGCTTGCAGGATACTGCTTCCCTGGCTG
>JBLNAU010000701.1:0-3828 GCA_050259515.1 Syntrophothermus sp. | reverse complement strand
TCCGACTTTATCAAGCAGGATGCCGTCAACCACCTGCGTGCCGACTGCACGGGTGACACACTGACCTTCTACATTAATTACAACCAGGTCGCTTCCGTAAAGGATGCCGATTTTGCCAATGGGGATGTGGGTCTGGTGGCGGGTGCGTTCACCGAACCGGATGTGGATGTTTTATTCGATCATTTCCTTGTGATGCAACCGTAAGGAGGGCGGCCGCTCATCCCTACGGTTGGGTATTAATCAAAATGAAGATCTATCTCGACACCATCGGGTGCCGTCTCAATCAATCTGAGATCGAATCGATGGCCCGCGAATTCCGTGCGGCCGGGCATGAGATCGTCGCCTCTCCCGAACAGGCGGATATGGCGGTGGTCAATACCTGCGCGGTCACGAACGATGCCGCCGCCGATTCACGCCGCCTCATCCGGGGCATTGCCCGTGAAGGTGTCGGGCAGATCATTCCCACAGGCTGCTGGGCCACCCTCCAGCCCGCCGAAGCCGCAGCTCTTCCCAATGTCCTGCGGGTGGTGCCCAACCACCAGAAGGACCACCTCGCCGCCGAGACATTGAACCTTCAGCCTGCCTCTTTAAACTCCTTCGACCTCGAGCCCATTTCCCGCCAGCCACTGCCCGGCCTCCACCACCGCACCCGGGCCTTCCTGAAAGTACAGGACGGTTGTGACAATCGCTGTACATTCTGTATTACCACCATCGCCCGCGGCGAGGGACGCAGCCGTCCGGTGGCTGAGGTGTTGCTCGATATCCAGTCCGCTTTGATGGGCGGCACACGCGAGATCGTCCTCACCGGCGTCCATCTCGGCTCATGGGGCCAGGATTTTGGGAACCACTTAAAGGATCTGATCCAGGCGATCCTGCGGGAGACGGATGTGCCGCGGCTGCGGCTTTCCTCCCTCGAGCCGTGGGACCTGGATGCAGAATTCTTCTCGCTCTGGGATCCTTCCTCAAGCTCCGGGCGGCTCATGCCCCACCTGCACCTGCCTCTGCAGAGCGGGTGCGAGTCGACCCTCAGGCGGATGGCGCGCAAGACCACGCCGGACTCCTTCCGGGAGCTGGTCGCTGCCGCACGCCGGGCCATCGCCGATGTGGCGATCACAACGGATCTCATCGCTGGCTTCCCCGGTGAGACGGACCAGGAGTTTGCCGAGTCACTGGCCTTCGTTGAGGAGATGGAGTTCGCCGGCGGCCATGTCTTCACCTATTCGCCGCGTCCGGGCACCGGGGCGGCAAGGATGAAGGGGCAGGTACGGGCGCAGATCCGCAAGCAGCGCAACCGTATCCTGCGTGAAGCGTTGGACCGATCCGAGCGATCGTATCGGGAGAGATTCGTCGGGCGGAAGATGTCTGTGTTGTGGGAATCGACCTCGGAATTGGATGAGTGGGGCTGGCAAATGGAAGGCTGGACCGGAAATTATCTGCGCGTGAAGGCCTCCGCCTCGTCCCCACGCTGGAATCAGATCGATCAGGTTGCGATTCAGGAGATGCAAATGGATGGGTTGAGAGGCGTAATTCTCAACCCGGGATAAGTGTCACTACATCAATTCGGACTGGAGTTGTACAATACCGCTTGTTTCATAGATAAGTTAACTTTTTACACCGTATTGCAGACTGCATCTCCAACAATGAGTTAACGAAATTATGCGGCACGATGGAAAATATCTTCATGAAGGAGTTGAACATGAGTGCTCAGATCATCGATGGAAAACTGATTGCGCAGCAGGTGCGTGAAGCCGTGGCTGCAAAAGTGGCGGAGCGCACAGCGGCAGGCAAACAAAAACCTACTCTTGCAACCGTCCTGGTCGGGGATCGGCCCGATTCGGCTGCCTATGTGGCGTCGAAGGGCAAGGCCTGCCAGGAGCTGGGAATGGGCTCGATCAGCGAACATCTTCCGGCCGATGCAACCCAGGAACAGGTGGAGAGCCTCGTCAAAAGATTGAACGCGGATCCGACAATCAGCGGTATTCTTGTACAGCTGCCCATGCCAGCCCATATTGATGAGGAACGTGTCCTTTCCCTGATCAACATCGAGAAGGATGTGGACGGTTTCTCCCCGATCAATATCGGCCGCCTGGCGCAGAAGGGACGCGAGCCGCTCTTTGTACCCTGCACCCCGTACGGCTGCATCTATCTCCTCGAGCAGGCCGGCGTCAAGATCGAGGGCGCAAATGCGGTCGTGCTTGGCCGTTCCAATATCGTCGGCATGCCCGCCGCCCTGCTGCTGATCGGCAAGAATGCGACCGTCACCGTCTGCCATTCGCGCACCAGGGATTTGCCCGGCGTCGTCCGCCAGGCGGATATCCTGATCGCCGCCATCGGCAAGACCCAGATGGTGCGCGGCGACTGGATCAAGCCCGGCGCGGCCATCATCGATGTGGGCATCAATTCCGTCCCGGATGCCACCAAGAAGAGCGGGCACCGTCTGGTCGGCGATGTGTGTTTCGACGAAGCCAAAGAAGTCGCCGGGTTCATTACCCCGGTCCCGGGCGGCGTTGGGCCAATGACCATCGCAATGCTCATGAAGAATACCCTGCGCGCCGCAGAGATCCAGAACCCGTAGCGCTTTCGACGGCAGGCAGTACCACCAGAACAACATTCAGTCCCGTCGAAAGGCGGGACTGTCCCATTGGGGTCGTACCCTTGCGCCAGCCGACGTCCCACAGGGATGCTTGTAAAGGACGCCGCCTGGAACAAATTTGCGAGGAGAGATGAAGAAGTTTTTAAAGTGGGTGGGTATCGTATTGGGCGGGCTTGCAGGGTTGCTCATCATTTCCCTGGTTGTGGTTTACTCGAAAACGCAGGCGCGTCTCACCCGCGTGTATGACCTGCCGGCCGAAACTGTGGCGATCCCCGAGGATGCAGCCTCCCTCGAGGATGGGCGGCATATCTTCCGGTTTCGCGGGTGTGAGGCCTGTCACAGCAGCGGCGAATATCTGGACCTCTCCGGGCCGGGCCAGACAGGGAACATCCATTTGGTTTCACCTTCCCAGGATGTTCCACACATGGAAGGGCATGTCTATCTGGATGACCCTGCCATGGGGAAAGTGATTGCCACCAACTTGACACCCGGCAAAGGCGGGGTCGGCGCGAGTTACACAGACGAGGATTGGGTGCGAGCCATCCGGCATGGCATACGCCCGGATGGGTCACCGCTCCTGTTCATGCCTTCCACCGAGTTTTACTTTTTGAGCGATAAGGATCTGGGAGCCGTGATCGCCTACATTAAAAGCGCTCCCCCGGTCGATCATGAACAGCCGCGCAGCAGCCTGTCTTTGACGGGCCGGGTGATCATGACGCTTCTCCCGGCGTTTACCTTCATCCCCGCCGAATTGATCCCACAGGATGTGCCGCGGCCCGCTTCGCCTGAACCCGGCATCACACCGGAATATGGAGAATACCTGACCCCATCCTGCAAAGTCTGCCATGGACTGACCATGTCCGGCGGTCCCATCCCGGGTTTTCCGTCGAGCTGGCCCCCTGCGCTAAACCTGACGTTCGGGGAGGGCTCTTCCCTGCCCACCTGGACGGAAAATGACTTTATGACTGCCATCCGGACCGGGAGGACACCCGATGGACGGGAGCTGCGCGCCAAATACATGCCGTGGAGATCCTACAAATATATGGAGGACGATGAATTGAAGGCGGTCTGGGTCTACCTGCAGTCATTGCCCCACAAAGCATATGGAAACCATTGATCCGGCGGGCTGATTACACCGGAATTGCAATTGGGCCTGTGAAAAGCCTTGATTTGATATACTTATCCCATGCATCCGGATAAAATCGGGCGATACAAGATCAAGGAGGAGCTGGGAC
>JBLNAU010000700.1:0-4182 GCA_050259515.1 Syntrophothermus sp. | reverse complement strand
CCCCATCCGGATCGAGATCGGGCCCAAGGATGTGGAAAAAGGCTCGGTCGCGCTGGCCCGTCGCGATAAGCCCGGGCGGGAAGGAAAAATCTTCGTCCCCCAGGCGGGGCTTGAGGCGGCTGTAAAGGATCTGCTCACTGATATTCACCAATCCATGCTGCAGCGTGCCACTGCCTACCGGGATGCCAACATCCACGATCCCGGGACGTATGAGGAGCTCAAGGAAGTGGTGACCGGCGGCTGGGCATTCTCCTGGTGGTGCGGAGATGCAGCCTGCGAGGCCAAGATCAAGGAAGACACCCGGGCCACGGCCCGCTGTATCCCTCTTGAGGGACAGCCCGGCGGCAAAGGCACCTGTATTGTCTGCGGCCGCGAAGCCGAGCAAAAGGTTTACTTCGGGAGAGCGTATTAAGAGTTTCAGGATTTCAAGTGTCAGGTTCCAGGATACCAAACCCGGACCTGACACTTGAACCCTGCTGTCTGACACAACCGATGCCTGCAATCGATCTCGCCCGCCTCAAAAAACAGACCGCGCAGCTGGTGGATCTTTTCGACCGGCCCCCGGAATTTCTGCGCGCAAACCGCGAGATCCTCGATTACTATGTCAACCGCACCTTGCGAGCCCAGGCGGTTGCGCCCTCGTCCGTGCTGCCAACTTATCGCACGCCGACGGTTGTTCTACACCAGATCGAGAAGGAGCTGGGACCCCTTGCAGCCAGGCAGCCCATCCAGGCTCTTGAGCTGGCCGATGCACTCTGGGATGAAGGCTGGCTGGAGACGCGCCTGCTGGCTGCGTACCTGCTGGGTCGCATCCCTCCCCAGGAGGAAAGATTGCTCGCCCGCCTGACCGCCTGGACGCAGGCCGTTCGTGACCCCGAAGTGCGCGCTGCCCTCCTGACAACGAGTCTGACCCGGCTGCGGAAAGAGACACCCGACCTGTTCCTGGTGCTGGTCAAGGAATGGCTCCATCCTGCACGCCAGCGGATGTGGTCGAACGGCATCCAGGCCCTTGTCCCCCTGATCTCCTCGCCAGACTTTGACAACCTGCCCCCCATCTTCGAAGTCATAAGTCCTATTCTCAAAGCTGCCCCGGCGACATTACAATTCGACCTGCAGGATCTGCTCATCGCCCTGTTCAATGCATCGCCTAGTGAAACGACCTACTTTCTGCAGCAAATTTTGTCTGGTACCAAGAGTATTGTCCCGGCGGTCGCGCTCAGGAGAATGCTGCCCGAGTTCCCGCAGGAGCTTCAGACCAGCCTGCGTGAGATGCTGCGCGAAACCAGACAGACTTAACGATCCAACCCAATACCAGAAAGGAGACACCCATGCTCATCGTCAGAGGAGTGATCGGAGGCATTCTGCTTTTCCTGGGACACGAAATCAACTTTCTCTTCGCCGGGGCCATGGCGGCGCTGCTCGGGTTTCGGCTTACCCCGCTCCTGCCGCCGACGCTGCCATCCTGGGCGGACTATGCATTTATTATCGGGCTCGGTATCATTGCGGCTGCCGCCGTTCTGCTCAATGAGCGGGTGGGGTATTTCATCTCCGGCTTTTTAGCGGGCGGATTTTTCCTGGTTGAATATTATGCTCCGAACACCCTGACGGTTCCGCTCCTGCCTTTCCTTGCAGGAGGCGGCCTCGGCGCGCTGATCCTGGGCGTGTTCACAGAATGGGCTTTGATCATTGTGACAGCCTTGATCGGTGCATACTATCTTGTAAACCTTTTTGTGTTGGCCCCCATGCTAAGGATCCTGATCGGTGCAGGACTTTTTATTATCGGAGCCCTGACGCAGGTGATCATTATGCAGTCGCAAAAACAGGACGAGAGGTAGACCCATCATGGATGCCAGCCGGCTGATTTACATCCACGGAAGTGAAAGCGACAGTAACAGCGGAAAAGCCCGCCTGTTCCGGGAATGGTATCCGGGCATGATCACGCCTGATTTCACAGGCTCGTTCGAAGAACGGATGGGCCAGCTTCGTCATGTTCTCGGGGACCAGGCTGGTTGGACATTGATCGGTTCATCCTATGGCGGCTTGATGGCAACGGTATTCACCCTGGAGCATGAATCCCAGGTCCGAAAGCTGGTCCTGCTTGCCCCGGCCCTGACGCTTGATCCGCCGGTCCCCATCCAAAAGCCGGGACCGATCTCCATACCAACCGTTCTCATCCATGGGACGCGGGATAACGTTGTCCCGTTCGAGCCGGTTCGTGAGATCGCACAAACTCTCTTCAGCAATCTGACCTTGTATCCCGTGGAGGACGACCACCGTTTGCAGAAAACTGCCAATGAGCTGGATTGGAATTCGATCCTGGGATAGCTCAGATGGAGCAGCTTTGATCGTTCAAGCTCAAGGCTTAAAAAATTTGGAGGTTTAATTGACTGGCCTGATCAGCGTACTACTCGGCATTGCCTTACTGGTTGCCGGGCGCAGACTTTTCTGGCTGTTCGTCGGCGCATTGGGGTTTATTACAGGATTACAGCTCGCGTCCCTTCTCCCCCAGATCTCGCAGGGAACAGCTCTCCTCATCGGTCTGGTCCTTGGGGTTGTCTTTGCCCTGATGGCGATCTTCCTGCAAAGGCTCGCCGTGGGGATCGCAGGTTTTCTGGCAGGCGGGTTCATCCTGACCACATTGGCCGCCAGGCTTGGCGTTGGGACCGGCACTCTCCCGTGGGGGATCTATCTCCTCGGAGGAGTGATCGGCCTCCTCCTGGTCATGCTGCTCTTCGACTGGGCGCTGATCATTTTTTCATCCATCGCCGGTGCATTGCTGATTCTTAACTCTTTTTCCACTCAAACGCCAGCGGGCGGAGTCCTGTTCCTTTTCCTGGTTCTGGCAGGTATTATCATCCAGGGATTTCTCGTGCGCCGGGTCAGGTTCCGCAGAAGAAGAAAATAACAAAGATCCAAACCCGGGAGCATGAACAATCAGTCCTGCGAAGGTTTTTTAAGGACAAGTCATGTTCCTGAAACAGCCTTCGCAGGCTGTTATATCCGGAAGGGTTCCCCATATGTCCACTCAACAGCACATTTACTGGCATACCACCGTTCAAATGCGGGACGACTCCAACATGACGCCTTTGCCCGGCAATGTGGATGTGGCCATTCTTGGCGGAGGCTATACCGGGCTCAGCGCCGCACGGATGCTGGCAGGGCAGGGAGCAAAGGTGGCTGTCCTGGAGGCGGAGACCATGGGCTGGGGGGCGAGCTCGCGCAACGGCGGCATGGTGCTGACCGGTCTTAAGCTGGGCATGGGGACCGTCCAAAAAAGGTATGGCCGCGATCTGGCAAAGCGGCTCTTCCAATATTCCCTGGATTCCATCAACACAGTCGAACAGATCGTGAACGAGGAGAACATCGATTGCGGCTTTGCGCGCTGCGGTCATCTGCTGACCGCAAACAAGCCGAAGCACTTCGAGGCACTGGAGCAGGAGGCTGAATTCCTGGAAAAGGAATTCAACCACAAGGTATACCTGGTTTCGAAGGAGGACCAGCGCAAAGAGATCGGCACGGACCTGTACCACGGCGCCCTGGTGGATGAGGTCAGCGGCGGGCTGAACCCGGCGCAATATGTGGCCGGGCTGGCCTGCGCTGCGGAGAAAGCCGGAGCCATGCTCCATGCACGGGCACGCGTCCGCGGGTTGGAGCGCAGTCAGGATCGCTTTGTCGTCGAAACCGAACGGGGCTCATTGAAAGCCGGGTCCATCCTGGTGGCGACCTCCGGCTATACAGGCAGCGCCACCAAAAAGCTGCAGAAGAAAATCATCCCGATCGGATCCTTCATCGTGGCCACGGAAGAACTAACGGAGGAGTTGGCCCATGAGCTCAGTCCCAGGAACCGGATGATCTTCGACTACAAACATTACCTTAACTATTTCCGCCTCTGGGACAACCGCCTGATCTTCGGCGGACGGGCGGCCTTTTTCCCCGAAACGGAGCGCACCATCCGGCGCAGTGCAGAGATATTGCGTCAGGAAATGGTCCGGGTGTATCCCCAGCTTCGGGATGCAAAAATCGAATATGTGTGGGGCGGCACGCTGGACTTTGCCTTTGACATGATGACACATGTTGGCCAGGAGGATGGGATTTATTATTCGCTTGGCTATGCCGGACACGGCGTAGCCATGGCCACCCACCTGGGGAAAACGGTGGCGGAAGCAATGCTGAAGGGGAATC
>JBLNAU010000699.1:0-2621 GCA_050259515.1 Syntrophothermus sp. | reverse complement strand
CCGCGTGGGATTGCGTTTTCCGCTATACCCACTCTTCGTGGCCCCCACGCTCTTTTTCCTGATCCGTGGCCTGCGGAGCCGTAACCGAAACGATTTCCTTCTGTGCGGTTTGTTCCTGGGAATGGGCCTGCATGGCTACAGTCCCTCCCGGATCGTTCCTTTTGTAGTCATTGCCGCGTTCATCTTGTTCTGGCTTCATGACCAGTCGAGAGGGGCACGCAAGGATGCGCTCATCTGGCTGGCTTTGGTGGGCTTCACCTCCCTGTTTGTCTTTCTGCCGCTTTTGCGATACTGGGTGGATAATCCGGCCCAGTTCGGCTTCCGGGCCGTCTCGCGTTTGAGCGGCGTTGAAAACCCGATCACCCAGCCGATCTGGCAGGTGTTTCTTTCCAACGTCTGGAATGCACTGCGGATGTTCAACTTTAATGATGGCCAGATCTGGGTTCATTCGGTGACCGATCGACCGGCCCTGGATATCGTCTCGGCGGTCCTTTTTGTGTTTGGTCTTATTTTGGTCCTGGTCCGGTACATCCGCCGGCGCCACTGGCTGGATTTATTCCTGGTGGTGTCGATCCCGCTGTTGCTCCTGCCCTCCATTCTTTCGCTGGCCTACCCGGGCGAGAATCCTGCCTTGAATCGAGCCGGGGGCGCGTACATTCCGGTTTTCCTCCTGGCGGCGATGGCACTCGATGGATTGTTCTCCGCCATCGGCGCGAGCGTGCCGGGGCTGAGAAGCAGCGAGGGAAGGCGAACGATTATCTCCTGGGGACTTGTTTTCTTCCTGCTGCTCGGCTCTGCACGACAGAATTATGACCTGGTCTTCCGGCAGTACTACCAGGCGTTCCGCGCCGGCTCATGGAACTCGTCCGATATGGGCAGGGTGATCAAGCAGTTCGAGCAGACCTACGGTCGAAGCGATACCATCTGGATCGTGCCGTTCCCGTACTGGGTGGATACGCGCCTGCCGGCAGTCTGGGCCGGTATTCCCAACCGCGACATGGCGATGTGGCGGGAGAATCTGCCGGGCACGGTAGAATTGACAGGGCCCAAGCTGTTCCTGGTCAAAGCCAATCCAGAAGATCCGAACGGGAACGACCAGGAGTCTCTGGACGTCCTTCAAAAACTGTACTCGAACGGGGATCTGCGCCTGTTCGACTCTGATATACCGGGCCATGATTTTTGGGTTTTCACGGTACCGGAACAATGAACCGCGTCTTACCGACAGTCAGCCAATGTGTTTGGAATTAACAGATAGATTTATGATTTCCTGAGGCCGCCCTGTAGTAGTGCAAGAAATGATCCAAGAGGCGGCTGAAACTTATGAAGACTCGCGAAAAATATCCCTGGATTTATGATGTACTCTTCCTGCTGGTGTTCGTGCTGGCGGGTTATTTGCGTCTGACCGGTGTGAATTGGGGCGAAGGCCAGCACCAGCACCCGGATGAAAACTTCCTGGCCAGCGTACTGGCAGGCCTGCAAGCCCAGAAATGTGCGGATTCCACCGTCCCGGTGGAGGTCTGCCCTCCCAGCCAGAGGACCTGGCTGGGCATCGGGGATTATTTTAACAGTAAGACCTCGCCGCTGAACCCGTACAATCGCGGCTACGCCTTCTTTGTCTATGGCGATCTGCCAATGACGATCGTTCGCGTGGCGGCAGATGCAATGCAGGAATACGATGTAAAGATACTGGGCCGGCAGTTCTCGGCCCTGGCCGATCTGTTCACCATTCTGTTCCTCTATCTTTCTGTTTCCCGTTTGTATAACCGGCGCGTGGCTGTGCTGGCCTCGTTGTTCTCTGCCCTGGCTGTGATGCAGATCCAGCAGTCGCATTTCTTTACCACCGACCTGTTTGTCAACGCCTTTGCCTTCCTGGCGGTCTATTTCGCGGTCCGCATCCTGGACGCACGATCTCCAGAGAATATGACCCGGGCCGCGGAACAACCGGACGGAGCGCGGGTTGATGTTCCAGCCTTCGTGACCGAGAGTACCGGCGATGAAGAGATTCCTGTAAAAAAAGAATTCTCCCTGATCGATTACCGATCCCTGCTGACCAGTCCTCTATTTTTGTTCAGCGTTGCCTTTGGTGCGGCCTTTGGCATGGCGCTGGCGTCCAAGGTCAATATTTATCCCCTGGCGCTCCTCCTGCCAGGAGCTTTTATCGTCCGTCACCTGGAGCAATACAAAGATGCGGATCTGCGGTCTTTTAGAGATGAATACTGGTATTTGATCGTCGCCTGTCTGGTTGCCGGCGGGCTGGCTGCCATCATTTCTTTTCGTATCTTTCAGCCTTACGCCTTCGATGGGATCGGGGTCAGCTCGCAATGGATCTCCAACATCCAGGAGCAGCGGGTCCAGGCCAAGGGGGATGCCGACCTGCCCTGGAACCTTCAGTGGGCAAAGCGCTCGCATCTCTATTCCTTCGAGAACCTGACGAAGTGGGGACTTGGCCTGCCTCTGGGAATTTTGGCATGGGCAGGATTCCTGCTCATGGGCTGGCGCATCTTCAAGGGTCAGTGGCGGCACGCGCTCCTGTGGGGCTGGACCGCGTTGTACTTTTTCTGGCAATCCCTGCAGTTCAATCCGACAATGCGCTACCAGCTGCCGATCTATCCGCTGCTGTG
>JBLNAU010000698.1:0-4550 GCA_050259515.1 Syntrophothermus sp. | reverse complement strand
CCGTACTTCCCACAGCCGACCAAGATCGCCCAGGCCGTCCAGGCTCAACTGGCCGACATTGGCGTCAAGGTCAAGCTCGAGATGGAAGAATGGGCCACCTACCTGCCTGCCACCCGCGCCGGCGAGAAGGAATTGTTCTTCCTCGGCTGGAGTGAAGACTTCCCGGATGCGACCAACTGGTATGATGTCTTCCTGACCGGCACCAGCAAGTCCTTCGGTGCTCCATTCCCGGATCTTGTCGAGCCGATCCAGAAGGCTGCCAAGTCCAGTGATCCCGTGGAGCGCCAGAAGCTGTATGACGAAGCCAACAAGTTGTATGCCCAGCATGTCCCGACCATTGTGATTGCCCATGGAACCACCAACCTGGCCTTCCTGGCCTCCGTTGAAAATGTTGTCCTGGGTCCGTACAATGAGAACTTCCCGCAGATGAAGACCGCCGATGGAACCCTGGTCTTCTCGCAGGACGGTGAGCCCGTTTCGCTCCTGTGCTCGGACGAGACCGACGGCAGCTCCTTCCGTGTCTGCAACCAGATCTTCAGCAAGTTGTACACCTTTGAATGGGGTACTGCCAACCCGAAGCCTGATCTGGCCGAAGGCTGCACTGGCAACACCGATGCCACCGAGTGGACCTGCACCCTCAAGAAAGGCGTGACCTTCTCGAACGGTGCCACCTTCGATGCGAACGACGTGGTTGCCACCATGAGCGCCGGCCTGGACTTCAAGAGTCCATTCCGCAAGGGCAATACTGGCACCTACCAGTACTTCCTCGACCTGCTCCTGCAGAGCGCCACACCCATCAACGGGCCTGCCTCGTAAACGACTGTCAGCTAAATTGGATGGAGCATGGATTTCCATGCTCCATCCAGTATTTCCGGGAGTCTGGCATGACACAATTCCTCCTTCGAAGATTATTGCTTATATTACCGGTCCTGATGGGCGTGCTGCTGGTTACATTCACAATCACCAGACTGGTTCCAGGCGATCCCTGCTATGTCATGCTGGGAGAGCATGCTACCGAGGAAAGCTGCAAACAATTCAGGGTTCGGTTTGGCCTGGATAAAAGCATCCCGGAACAATTTGTTCGTTACATGTTGAATTTGGCAAAGGGGGATTTCGGCACATCTCTGAAAGATCGAAGACCTGTCGTTGTCATTATTTCGGAACGACTGCCCATGACGGTTGAGTTGACCATGTTTGCCATGGTGTTTGCATCGATCCTGGGAGTTGTTCTTGGAGTTTTTTCTGCCCTCAAACGCAACAGCTTTTTGGATACATTTACGATGATCGGCGCAAATATCGGGGTCAGCATGCCGGTCTTCTGGCTTGGCCTGCTGCTCGCCTATTTATTTGCACTGGTCCTTAAGGGCACACCTTTTCAACTTCCACCCAGCGGCCGCCTGTCGGCAGGGATCTCGATGATTCCGCTGGCCAAAGTATGGGGTCTTCAGAATGTGACGGGGGTCAAGGCCTTCCTGTTAGCCCTTGTTTCCAACTCTGCCATATTAAATGGCATCGTTACAGGAAACTTTAAGCTTGTGGGTGATGCGGTTAAACATCTCATTCTGCCAGCGATCGCAGTGGGAACGATTTCACTGGCCGTAATCGCACGCATGACTCGTTCTGCCCTGCTGGATATCCTTGGACAGGATTACATCCGGACAGCACGGGCGAAGGGATTGCGTAATTCCGTGGTCGTCCGGAAACATGCCCTGCGCAATGCTCTGATACCCATTGTTACCATCATAGGAATCCAAATCGGAGGTCTGCTCGCAGGCGCGGTCTTAACGGAGACGATTTTTTCGCTGCCTGGAGTTGGCTCGCGCATGGTGGAGGCCATTCTCAATCGGGATTATCCTGTTGTCCAGGGATTTTCGGTCGTGATTGCGCTCATCTTTGTGTTCACAAATCTGCTTGTGGATTTATCCTACGCTTACCTGGACCCACGGGTTCGCTTGAAATAATATGGCCACTCAACAACAACCTGTTACTCTACGTGCTGAAACCATCCGGCAAACCGACAGCCCGGGTATGCTCAAACTGCGGCGTTTCCTCAGGCATCCTTCCGCGCGGGTAGGCGGGATACTTCTGGGCATTCTGATCATCTTTGCGATTTTTGCCGAGCCCATTGCCCCCTATGATCCGATCGTTCCCCTCAAGGATGGAAAGCGCCGCGCTTCCCCCTGCATCCATCTTTTCGGTTGCCCCCAGGATCAGCCCCAACACCTGATGGGGATCGATGGGAACAGCCGTGACGAATTTTCGCGGATTGTTTTTGGAGCCCGGTTATCGTTACGGATCGGCATATCCACGGTCGGTATTGCAATCATCATTGGTGGTCTGCTGGGAGCATTTGCCGGCTTTATGACCGGCTGGGTGGACGACGTGATCATGCGCATGCTGGATGTGCTGATGGCGTTCCCGAGCCTGCTGCTGGCGATCGCCATCGTGTCGGTTCTGGGACCCGGCTTGAATAATGCGCTCCTGGCCATTGCAATCGTGGAGATCCCTATTTTCGCGCGTGTGATTCGCGCCGGTGTTCTATCGGTCAAGGAGCTGGATTTTGTGCTGGCCTCCCGGGCGCAGGGTGCCTCGGAGCTGAGGATATTATTTACACGCGTTCTGCCGAATTCCTTTACTCCTTTAATTGTGCAGGGCACACTGGGAATCGCTTCGGCCATTCTCAGCGCGGCCGCTTTAAGCTTTCTGGGGCTGGGTGCGGAATTCCCGACTCCCGAATGGGGGTTGATGTTGGGAGAGGAGAGGAACAGCGTGTTCAACGCGCCTCATCTGGTTTTCTTCCCCGGTATCGCAATTATGATCACAGTGTTGTCCTTCAATCTGCTCGGCGATGGTTTACGCGATGCACTTGACCCGCGGCTATCGGGTGTGAATTAATACATCGTTCAGCGGGGAACTTTCCGGCTGGGCAGGATGCGGGGCATCTCCCAAACCGGACCGGTTGTTGATAGGCTGAATGGTATTGTTCAACAGTCTGCAGGGAATGCGAACTCCTTGAACGGTGTTCCATGCAGCAGGAAAGGAGGCACGCGCAGCAAAGATCGATGCTCTGATCCACTGGATGAAGTTCAATTCTATTCTCTCGGAGGAGAAATATGAAACGCAACCTGTTTGTATTGATGTCGCTTCTCGTGCTGGGCAGCATGATCCTGGCGGCATGCGGTGGCGGGGCCCCTGCCACCTCGGCCCCTGCGCCCGCTGCCACCGAGCCGCCATCGGCCGCTACAGAAGCGCCTGCGGCAACTCAGGCACCCACAGAAGCAGCCACCCAGGCACCTGCCGCAGCCCCAAGCGGGACGGCTACGATTACCTTCGTGCAGGAACCGGATAACCTGAACCCGATGTACACCAGCATGTCCTTCTCAGGTTACCTGCGTCCCTTCTACCTGAAACCCTCGTGGGATTTTGACGAGAATGCCAAACCCGTTCCAGTGCTCGTAACTGAAATTCCCTCGACTGAAAATGGCGGAGTGAGTGCCGATGGCAAGACCATCACATTAAAACTGCGCGACGATGTCAAGTGGAGCGATGGAGAACCCCTGACCGCGGATGATTATGTCTTCACGTACGACATGATCATGTCGGATAAGAACACCCCGCTCGGGCGCTATCCGTATGACCCCTACGTCGAAAGCGTGACCGCCCAGGATCCTACAACCGTGGTGATCACGTTAAAGCAGCCGTTCGCTGCCTGGCTGACTTCCCTCTTCTACTGGGGCGTTCTGCCCAAGCACACCCTGCAGCCCGTTTTTGATGCAGATGGAACCATTGACAACGCTGAGTGGAACCGCAACCCGAATCCCAGCCTGGGACCGTTTGTGCTGGACCAATGGGAAACCGGCAGCCATCTTGCTTTCAAGGCCAATCCTAACTGGATCAACCCGCCCAAGCTCGAGCAGATCTTTGTTCGCATCGTCCCGGATGACGCTGCGCAGGAAGCTGCCATCCTGGCCGGGGATACCGATATTGGCACCTTCCTCTCTTCTGATCAGATCCAAAAGCTGGAGGCAGGCGGTAAAGTGAAGGTTGTGCCTGTCAGTTCTGGCTATAACGAAGCCTGGTTCCTGAACGTCAACCCGGATACTGCACGCCCGTTCATGCTCGACGTGAACGTCCGCAAGGCGATTGCCCTGGCCACCGACCGCTTCACGATCGTGAAGGATCTGCTGGTGGCGGATATCAACCCGGTTAATGCGACCTTCTGGGATATGACCCCACCCTACCAGAGTGACCTGCAGCCCTATCCATATGATCCGGAACAGGCCAAGCAATTACTCGACACCGCCGGCTGGACCGACTCGGATGGCGATGGCATCCGCGATAAGACGATCGATGGCAAGAAGGTCGACCTGATTGTCCGCTACGCCACCAACCAGCGCGAGCTGCGCAAGAGCATCCAGGCCGTGGTCGAGCAACAGTGGAAGGAAGTGGGTATTGGCGCTGAGCTGGCCAACTACTCCAGCGACATCTTCTGGAATGGTTACAACGACGGCGGTCCGCAGGCACTGGGCGAGTATGATGTCGCCGAGTAT
>JBLNAU010000697.1:0-2582 GCA_050259515.1 Syntrophothermus sp. | reverse complement strand
ATATATTTCTCCACCAGACTCCCGTGCACTCCGGCAGGATCACGCTCCCCCTTTTGAGAATTCGATCGGCCATTTCCGGTCCAAAAAAGAAACCCGCGATCTCGGCGGCCTCGTCGACCGACTGGAATTGATAGTCCGTCCGGATCCATTTATTTTGGAAGCCATGGGCATCCAGCCATTGATAAGTGGACTCCACGTGCTCAAGCCGGATGGGCGTTTCGTTTCCCGTACCCAGGGACTCAAACAGGAGGATCGTGCCATCCTTGCGCAGGACGCGCTTCATCTCAGTGAACCATTTGTCAAGTTCTGCTTCTCCATTCTCCTGGTTCCAAACGGCCAGATAACTCACACTCCAGCCGGAGACGACCAGATCGGCCGAATGGTCCGGGACAGGTAATTGCCGGTGATCGGCCACATCCACCTGCCAGTTGCGCAGGCCGCTCTCCACCAGTCTTTGGCGGCAAACCCGCAGCATTTCCGGAGACGCGTCGAAGGCGCGGATGAATTTTGCCCGCGCTGCCAGCAACAGGGTCAGCCGCCCTGTCCCGGCGCCGAGATCGAGGATATCCAATCGGTCCACATTGATCGTTTCATCGATCGCCCGCAGGATGTTTCCCTGGTAATCCTCCCGCGTAATCAAGGCTTGATACCGGTCTCCTTCAGATTGATAGATCTTTCTTTGCTGGTCAGACATAATGATTCTCCAGATCTTTCCATGAACAATCGTTGAACAAGCTGGTGGATTATAAGATATCACTCCTCGCAATGAACTCATTTCATTCTATAATTAACAGATGCCAACACTTTCTCCTTCCGCTCAAAAAGTCCAGGATAAACTCAACGCGCTGGGATTTAACTATACCGTGATCGAGCACAGCGAGTCCACGCGCACCGCCCAGGAAGCGGCGGACCGCGCCGGATGTGCGCTGGGCCAGATCGTTAAGTCGCTGATCTTCAAAGGCCGGGACTCGAACAAGCCGATCCTGGTGCTGACCAGCGGCGCGAACCGTGTCGATGAAAAGCGCATCAGCGAATATGCAGGGGAAGCGATCGTCCGCCCGGATGCCGATTTTGTGCGCGCCGTAACCGGCTTCGCGATCGGTGGAGTCCCTCCGGTCGGTCACACTGTGGAGATGGACACCTATCTGGATGAGGATTTTTTACAGTATCCGACCATCTGGGCGGCAGCTGGAACACCCAATGCCATCTTCGAGCTGAAAACAGAGGATCTGCAAAAGATGACGAACGGCCGGGTCGTGCGGGTCAAGTAATGTTCGAAGACATCTACAATTTCATGCCGCTCTCCGAAACGCTGTTCTCCGGCGGGATGCCCTCCGCGGAACAGCTCCAGGATGGAACCGAACATGGGGTCAATGTCGTTATTAACCTGGCTCCTCACGACGCGCCAGGTGCCCTGCCAGAGGAAGAAAAACTTGTCCGCTCATTGGGCATGGAATACATCAACATCCCTGTCACCTGGAATACTCCCACCGAGGAAGACCTGAAAAAATTTATGACTGTCATGCAGGAGCATCGCCATCAAACGGTGCTCGTCCACTGCCAGGCCAATTTCCGGGCCAGTGCCTTTATCGCCATGTACCGCATATTACGACTGGGCTGGGATCCCGAGGATGCGCTTCAGGTCATGCATAAGATCTGGGATGAGCAGGAATATCCGGTCTGGAGGACGTTTATCGAAGATATGCTCCACAAAAGCAGGAATGAGCCATAGAGTTTGAGAACAGCATTTTCGGACACATCATAATTTTGATCTAGATTCACAAGGAGACATAGCACGTGAAAGTTAGGACCACCCTTCTCATCGTCACTCTGTTGATCATCCTGAGCCTGGCTGGATGTAATCTTCCTTCCGGCCAGTCGGGGACAACAGTGACTCCCGATGCATATACCGCAGCAGCCATGACCGTGACCGCCCTGGCTGCGACAGAACAGGCCGGCCCGACACAACCGACACCGACCCTTTTTGCAACTCTTGCGCCCACGATCGCCAGCACCAATACCTCTGCGCCGCCGCCCCCGCCCCAGGCGAGCTCCACGCCGAGCGGCACGCTCTTTGTGACAGACGTGGGCGCCAATTGTCGTTCCGGCCCCGGAACGAACTATGACAAGGTTGGGTCCTTCGCCCAGGGATCCTACCTTGCGCTGGTCGGCCGTAACTCGGATCGAAGCTGGTGGCTGCTCAAGACTGGCAACACCAATTGCTGGATCTCGGCCTCCACCGGTCATACATCCGGTCCGTTGGATAATATTCCTGAGGTGCAAGCGCCGTCCACACCCACCCTGGCGGCGACAGCCGTTACCGCAGTGACGGCCGCAACTGGTCCTAAATTGAGCGATCCGGTGGCCCTCGTGGCAGAATTGTCTTACCCGAACAATTGCACCAGCAACACCGTGCAGGTGGCCATCCGCGGTACGGATAACGGCAATGGCATCAATTCCGTCTGGCTCAGCTACCGTTATGTTGGCGACAACGGTTATTCCGGCCCGTGGCACAACGTCAACCCGAACAATAATGCAGCCGGTGGCGTTTACGGGTTCAACTATCCCATTGGGGCCGAGGC
>JBLNAU010000696.1:0-2774 GCA_050259515.1 Syntrophothermus sp. | reverse complement strand
GGGATCGTCCTGCCGATGCCCTGGCTGGTGAGCGATTTCGGGAACGTCAGTGCGGCTTCGAACATGATCGCCTTCCTGCGCGAGCTGCCAAACCTGAAGCCATTGGACCACGTCCTCATCGATGGCTTTGGCGCGGGCACCTATTACGATGCTCTTGCCGTGGAACTGGGTGGGTAGGACTCTCCTCTCGCCCGCCAAACCTTCCTATAAAATTTGTTTCCTCGCCCGGTCATTTTGATGGCCGGGCGAAACTATTTTGTAACTAACTTGTAACTTTTGGGGGATTGATTCGTCTAGTATGTGGCAAGGGAAATCCTCATAGCGAGAGCGGAGAATGTATCGTTCAAATCAAAACCAGGATGTTGTTCGCTTATTACTAAGACTTAGAACGCTGGACAATAATTATCCGACGGGTCTCTATTCCATGCGAAGGGTCTCTTTTCTCGTGATGATCTCCCAGTATGTGGGGTCATGGCTGCGGATCTAAGATCCCAGTGTTCCCAGAACAGCCAATTGAATATCGATAAAAAATCCCCTCGTGAAGCTCACGAGGGGATTTGCATGATCAGGCTTCAGACTTTCTTGAGCCCCGAAACCAGGTTCTCCATTCCTTGTTTTCCCAGACCACAAGGATGGGAGCGGCATTGAAAATGGAAGAGTAGGTACCGCTGAAGATACCCACCAGCAGAATGATCACAAAGTGCCGGATGCTCTCACCGCCGAACAGGACGAGTGCCAACAGTGTTAACATCACAGTCAACTGGGTATTGATGGACCGGACCAGGGTCTGCACGATGGAATGGTTGACGAGGGTTTCATAATCGATCCGTCGATAGACATTTGAGTTCTCACGGATGCGGTCGAACACCACGATCGTGTCGTGCACTGAAAAGCCGATGACGGTCAGCAGGGCGGTCAGGAACATGGCGTCCGCTTCCCAGCCTAGGAAGTAGGCCAGCATCGCTTCGACACCGATCACAACCAAGACATCATGGAACATGGCGATGATGGCGGCTGTCCCATAACGGCCTGCATGGCTCACCCCGCGGAAGGCAAACCAGATATAGCCCAGAATGGCAATCGCAGCCAGCAGGATCGCGAAACCGGCCGCCTTGGTTACCTCCGCACCGACAGCGGCGCTGACCGATGAGAATGCCAGCACGGTGACTGTATTGCCTGCAATCTTTTCGAATTCCGAGACGATCTGACCCTTGGTGGCATCATCAATTGCCTTCGAGCGGATGGAGTAGGAGTCTTCGCCAAGCGGCTGGATGATCGGGCTCGAGCCGGGAGCATATTTTTCAAAGGCAGCCTGCACTTCATCCGTGGTGGGGCGGCTGGCGGCGAATTTAACCTCCAGCAGGGAGCCGCCGGAGAAATCAATACCCAGCGGGAGCGCCTTGCCGGTCGTTGTCCAGTTCAGAACAAGGAAGATCAGGCCCGGAAGGATTACGAGCAGGGAGATCAAAAAGTAAAGGTAGCGGTTCTTGATGATATTCATGTCTTACTCCTACAAACCGAACCAACGCGGGTGTTCTGCAGACTTGACGTTATCGAGCACAGTATGCAGGAAGGTGCGGGTTACGATGATGGCGGTGAAGAGACTAACCAGGACACCCAGTGCCAGTGTGACGGAGAACCCCTTCACCATGCTTGCACCAAATGAGCTTCCGAACACATACAGGATCACACAAGTGATCAGCGTGGAAGTATTTGAGTCACGGATGGACGGCCAGGCACGGCTCCAGCCCAGGTCAATGGCCTGGCGCAGACTGCGGCCGGCGCGCAATTCCTCCTTCAGACGTTCGAAGATCAGGACGTTCGCATCCACTGCCATACCGATGCTGAGGATGAAACCTGCAATGCCTGGCAGGGTCAGGGTGACGTAGGGGAAGAGGCCGGGGATGCCAAATTTGAAAATGGCCAGGATGATCAAAGTATAAGTAAACAGAGCAACGTCGGCAATGATGCCAGGAAGACGATAGTACAGGCCCATAAAGAGCAGCACCACGGTCAGGCCGATCAAACCGGCGATCAAACTCTTGCGCACCGATTCCTCGCCCAGCGTGGCGCCTACCGTGCGGCTTTCTACAACCTTGACCGGCACAGGGAGAGCACCATAGCTAAGCTGGACGGCTAGTTTATTGGCTTCGTCGGCAGTGAACGAGCCCTGGATGATCCCCGAGCCATCCGTGATGGGGGTGTTCACAACAGGAGCAGAGATCACAGTCTTATCCAGAACGATGCCGAGATACTGTCCTGTATGGGTGGAGGTGTAATCTGAGAAGATCTTGGAGCCTTTATCGCTTAGCGTAAAGCCAACAGCCGGCTTGCCAAATGAATCGGTTTGAACATTGGCTGTCTTGAGATCAGCACCGGTCATCACTGTTTTGTAAATCGTACCGGGAGCAGCAGGCTGGGTGGGCTCAGCCGTGGGCGCACCCTGGGTCGACTCAGCAGTGGGACTGGTGGCAGGAGTGGCGGTGGCAGCTGTGCCATCAGAGGCGGAGGTCGAATTGTCGGTCTGGATTTTGGTACCCACGGCAACCGGGGTCGTGCCAAAATCAACAAACTCAAGCAGGGCGGTCTGCTGTAAGGCGGCGACCACTTCTTCCGGATTGCTGACGCCCGGGAATTCAGCCACGATACGGCGGTCTCCGGCGGTCTGCATGACAACTTCACTCACACCCAGACCGTTGGCGCGATTTTCCAAAATCTGGCGTGTGACGGCAAGATCTTGAGCACTCACCTGTGTATTGGCCGGCACATCGGCT
>JBLNAU010000695.1:0-7107 GCA_050259515.1 Syntrophothermus sp. | reverse complement strand
AAACGGACTGATCTTAACCGCCAGCGGGATAGTAATGGCAGATTTGACCTCCGCCACGAGCTCCACCTGCATATCTTCAATATCATTGGAGGTCATATTCACATCGGTGGATATGTAATACAGGTTAAGCTCCAGTGCATCTGCGCCCGCTTCCTGGATCTTTTTGGCATAATGGGTCCAGCCGCCCTTTGAGACGCCATTCAAGCTTCCGATCACGGGGATGCGCAGGGATTTCTTCAGGCCAGTCACCTGGTCCAGGTACTTTTCGGGTCGCACGGCATACAGGCCGCCATCGGGCAGGTACGATAGGGCTTCGGGGAAAGCGTCAGTGCCGCGTGACAGGTAGTGGTCAAGCTCCAGGCTCTCGTGGATGATCTGTTCTTCGAAGAGCGAATACATCACGATTGCTCCGATGCCTGCCTCTTCCAGCTTTCGTGCCCTCTCCAATTTCTTGGAGAGGGGGGAAGCTGAGGCAACGAGTGGGTTCTTTAATCGGAGACCCAGATAGGTCGTTGAAAGATCCGTCATGATTTACCTCCATTTTCACCGTTCTTGCCATTTCCATAATGCATGGCTGCCATCTGCTGATACAGTGTCCAGCGGGACTTGGCGTCGTGCTGGGCTTCCTTCATCAGCTTTTCGGCGCGTTCCTCATCCAGCTGTGTGAGCATCTTGTAGCGGGTCTCGTTGTAGGCATACTGCGAGATCGGAATGGTGGGTTCCTTGGATTCGATGATGAGCGGGTTCTGGCCTTGCACTGCGAGACGCGGGTCGTAGCGGTACATCGGCCAGTGTCCGGATTGGACGGCCAGCTTTTGCTGCTCGAGACCTTTGGCCATATCATAGCCGTGGGCGATACAGTGACTGTAGGCGATGATCAGGGACGGGCCGTCATAGGATTCCGCTTCGAGCATTGCCCGCAGGGTCTGCTGGTCGTTGGCGCCCATGGCAATACGGGCCACGTAGACATATCCATAGGACATGGCGATCAAGCCCAAATCCTTCTTGGGTAAGCCCTTTCCGGCCATGGCAAACTTGGCGACCGCCGCACGCGGGGTGGACTTGCTTGCCTGACCACCCGTGTTGGAATATACCTCGGTATCGAGCACAAGGACATTCACATTCCGTCCGCTGGCGAGCACGTGGTCGAGGCCACCGTAGCCGATGTCATAGGCCCAGCCGTCACCACCAATTATCCACACCGATTTCTGGACAAGGCTGTCAGCCAGGCTGACCAGATCCCGGGCCCGGGTGTCGTTGAAGCTTGCGAGTTTATTCTTTAGTTCAGCCACACGCTCACGCTGTGCGCCAATACCAGCTTCATCCGATTGATTGGCATTCAACAGGGCATTTACAAAATCGCTGCCCAGTTCATTCTCAAACGAAGCAAGCAGTTCGCGGGCATATTCACGCTGCTTGTCGATGGTCAGTCTCATGCCGAGACCGAATTCAGCGTTGTCCTCAAACAGGGAGTTGGACCAGGCAGGTCCGCGTCCGCTGGCATCCACTGCCCAGGGGGTGGTGGGGAGGTTACCGCCGTAAATGGAGGAACAGCCGGTGGCGTTGGCGATCACAGCCCGGTCACCAAACAACTGGGATACGAGCTTGACGTAGGGAGTTTCACCACAACCTGCGCAGGCGCCGCTGAACTCAAACAGTGGGCGCAAAAGCTGAGAATTCTTGATCGTGGAGGGATTGACCAGCTTGCGATCGAGATCCGGGATGCTCATGAAGAAGTCCCAGTTCTTGGCTTCCTGTTCGCGAAGAGGCGGCTGGAGTTCCATGTTGATCGCCTTGCGTCCGACCTGAGTCTTGTCCTTTACCGGGCAGACTTCCACGCACAGGGTACAGCCGGTGCAGTCTTCCGGGGCAACCTGGACTGTGTAGGCCATGCCATGTGAAAATTCCTTGAACTTCGAAGGCATATGCTTGAATGCTGCAGGTGCATCGGCGAGCAATTTTTCGTCATAAACCTTGTGGCGGATGACGGCATGCGGACAGACCATGACACATTTACCGCACTGAATGCAGATTTTCTCATCCCAGACGGGGATTTCCAAGGCGATGTTGCGCTTTTCCCACTGGGTTGTACCGGTGGGGAAGGTACCGTCGACGGGGAAGGCGGAGACGGGGATATTGTCACCGTTGGCGCCGATGATCTCGCCGAGCACGTTGCGAACGAATTCGGGCGCTTCACTCGGGACCGCCTGCCGGCGTGTGATCTTGGATGTGATCTCCGCCGGGACCTTGACCTCGTGCAGGTTGGCGAGGGTGCTGTCCACGGCATCAAAGTTCTTCCTGACGACCGCTTCACCGCGCTTGCCGTAGGTCTTCTCGATGGAATGCTTGATTTCTTCAATGGCAGCTTCGCGGGGGAGAATGCCGCTGATGGCAAAGAAGGCTGTCTGCATGATGGTGTTCATGCGGCCACCCATGCCGGTCTTTTCAGCGACTTCGTAACCGTTGATCACATAGAACTTGAGCTTTTTCTCGACGATATCCTTCTGGACTTCAACGGGGAGATTATCCCAGACTTCATCCGGGCCATCGAGGCTGTTGAGCAGGAAAGTGGCGCCGGGCTTGGCATACTTCAGCATGTCAACCCGTTCCAGGAAGGAGAACTGGTGACAGGCAACGAAATTCGCCTGGTTCAGCTCCACGAGATAGGGGGCGCGAATGGGTTCCGGTCCGAAGCGCAGGTGGGACATGGTAACGGTGCCGGATTTCTTCGAATCGTAGTAGAAGTAGCCCTGGGCAAAATTATCGGTTTCTTCACCGATGATCTTGATCGAGTTCTTGTTGGCGCCGACTGTTCCGTCTGCACCGAGACCGAAGAAAACGCAACTCACCACGCCTTCCGGCTCGATCATGAAGGAGGGATCAAAATCCAGGCTGGTGTGAGTCACATCGTCGTTGATACCGACGGTGAAATGGTTCTTGGGCTCAGGATTGCACAGTTCATCCAGCACGGCTTTGATCATGGCCGGCGTGAATTCCTTTGAGGACAGACCGTAGCGGCCACCGATGACCTTGATATTCGACCGGCCCCCTTCAACCAGGGCATTGACCACGTCCAGGTAGAGCGGCTCGCCCATGGAACCGGGTTCCTTGGTGCGATCAAGCACGGCGATGGATTTAACACTGGAGGGCAGGGCATCAAAGAAGTGATTTATTGAGAAAGGCCGATAGAGCCGCGCACAAACTGCGCCAACACGTTCGCCTTTTGCTGCCAGGTGCTTTACAGTTTCGACGGCTGTCTCACCGCCGGATCCCATAATAACCACCACACGCTCAGCCTGCGGGTGGCCATAGTAATCGAACAGGTTGTACTGGCGACCCGTCACCTGGGCGAACTTGTCCATGGCTTCCTGGGTGATACCAGGGACAGCCGCGTAGTAGGGGTTTACTGCTTCGCGCATCTGGAAGTAGACATCCGGGTTCTGGGCAGAGCCGCGCAGGACGGGGTGTTCGGGGGAGAGGGCGCGTGCCCGATGAGCACGGACCAGATCATCGTCCACGAGCTGGCGGAGTTCTTCATCTGTCAATTTGTAGATCTTGTTGACCTCATGGGAGGTGCGGAACCCGTCGAAGAAGTGCAGGAAGGGGACACGCGCCTTCAGGGTAGCCATCTGGGCGATGGCGGCAAAGTCCTGGGCTTCCTGAACGGAACCGGATGAGAGCAGCGCCCAACCGGTCTGGCGGACAGCCATGACATCCTGGTGATCGCCGTAAATCGACAGCGCATGGGCTGCGATCGCGCGGGCGGCAACATGGAAGACCGTGCTGGTCAGCTCCCCGGCGATCTTGTACATATTGGGGATCATGAGCAGCAAACCCTGGGAGGCTGTGAAGGTGGTTGTGAGTGCACCCGTCTGGAGTGCTCCGTGGACGGCTCCTGCTGCACCACCTTCGGATTGCATTTCAATCACGAGAGGGACTGTTCCCCACAAATTCTTTTTTCCTTTGGCTGACCACTCATCTGAGAACTCGCCCATGCCCGAGGAGGGAGTGATCGGATAAATGGCGATCACTTCACTCAGGCGATGTGCCACAGATGCAGTGGCTTCATTGCCATCAATCATGATTACTGGTTTTTTCATACTTGCTCCTTTGAAAACAGGTGAAAACCTGTGTATTTCTCTATCCTTACAAGTTTATCCCCGTTGACCGCCTCTGGTTAGTTATGAATGACTTAAATCACCGTGCCTGTTGTCATATTTCGGACAAATTTAGGCCGAAATAAAAACAGGAGCGATTAAGCTCCTGTTTTTATCATTTAATCGACCTGGGCGTCTGGTATCTGTCCGGGTTTTGTGTAGATTTTCAGGCCTCTTTGGCGGGCGATTTCAACCATTTGATCTGCGCCCCGGGATTCTCCGCCTACCCGGAGCACAGCGTCGCATTTGCCCAGCAGGCGTTCTGCAATGGGATGAAATATCTGGTTGAAAGCTTCATCGCCCACTTCCAGGGAACCGGCAAGGTGCAACAGCGGAAAAGCAAACCATTCCCCCAATAAAGGAATGTGCCCCAGGCGAAAAATCGGAAGAGCAAAGGATTCCATATACCGGACATTGGCCGCCATCTTTTCCGGATCATCATTCGTCCCCGAGCGATAAGGTCCGGCGATGAGGATCAGCATGGGCCTAGTCAAAATATTTCTCCAGGTGAGGTTTTGCCAGCAACCAGGCTGCCAGGGACTTGGCATCGGGAATGTCTCCGCCTTCAAACCTGGCACTTACTTCCCTGGCAGGAACTTTTTCAACCTTAAGAAATTCGTCATCATCTGCGTCGAGAGGATTATCCTTCAGTTCCGTTGCCAAATACACTGCCATGAGCTCTGTCGAGTAACCGGGAGCCAGGAAGAACTCTCCAACCTTTTGCAGAATGCCTGCTTCCAGGCCTGTCTCTTCACGGATCTCCCGCGCAGCACATTTTTCATATGGCTCATCACCATTGCGCGTGCCAGCCGGGAGCTCGAGCAGGTCACCCCCTGCTGCGTGGCGATACTGGCGGACGAAGAGAACATTTCCCTCCTCATCCAGCGGGACAAGAACCACCGAGCCTCCATGCTCGACGATCTCAAGCTTCGTTTCCCGGCCGTCCGGGGTTTTAAGCGTATCACGGCGAACTTTGAATGTACGTCCCTGTAAAAGAATGTCCGATTTGATAAATTCAAATGGCATAAGTTTTTCCTCCATGGATCTGTAAATAATTATAAGACAAAAGCCCAGGCAATTTTGTGCCTGGGCTTTTCACTTTATTGCGCCAGAAAAATTATGGAATACTCAAGGATTGTCCGGCAGTGAGGGCGGCACCCGCGGACAGACCGTTTGCTGAAGCGATTGAATTGGGATCCACATCACCAAACTTGCAGGCAATACTGGAGAGGGTCTCATTCGAAGAAGCAACCACATAGGTTGTTGGATGATTTTGCAGCATACGATCGCCAGGGAAGGGACTGCCTGTCTGTGGGATCTTCAAGACCAGGCCCGGATAAACCATCTGCCCGTCATAGAGACCATTGAGTGAAAGGGTTTCATCAGGGTTTATATTAAAGCGACGGGCGATACAGTATACAAATTCACCAGATTGAAGAGTATAGGAGGCTGGGCGGGTTCCCGGAACCGAGGTCGCTGGAGGCTGGCTGGTGTTATAGGAGGGAAGCACTGTGGAACCAGTGGAGAGTGCCATTGTCGCCGTGGGAGTGGTCACTGCGCCCGTGGGCAACTGGATAATCGTGGTGGGTGTCATCGATGCACCTGCATCCGTTAAACCGGGTACCGCAGTCACTACTACACCTGATATGGGAGTTCCGCTAAGGGCAAGAGCAGAAGCCGTTGCCAGGCTCTGTACATCGGTCATGTTTGTTGCAAGCGGGGTTTGAAACAGACTGTTGGAATTAATGGGTGTGCTTGTAATACTGGGGGGTGTCGAATATGGCTGGTTACATGCGGAAGCAATGATCGCTACCAAAATAAGCATGGACGCAACCATTGCGCCTCGTTTTATACTGGCCATGGCAATCTCCTCGATCTCCTACAAAGTTTTGATGATGGTAGCACATCCCTTTTAACGCGTCAAGTTAGGAGTGGGAGTTTTGAGGGATTAGCGATTACATTGTAATTCTGACAGGATTGTCTCCATCTGCGGATTTTTTACCAAACCGGGAAGATTTGTTTCAACCCGCTTCCATACCTGGCACAGTCCTTTGCGGGTTCGATGGTCCGACTCATAGGCGCCATTGGAAAGCTCCCTCGCCTCTTTGATATTTCCCGTCATGGCTTGAGCCTCAATGAAGACCAGCCATTCCAATGGATCACCTGCCTGATAGCCGAGCGAGATCGCTTCCGATAGCAGTTGATTGATGCGCTGCCAGTCCTGCTGCTGGCGTGCCAGTTCGGCCCTGGTATAGTAGTAACACCAGTCGTGTTTCGGTTCGGAAAGAAACGGGAGGTGCGGTGTGTTTTTAGAATCGACGTCAATCAGGGCAGGATCCGATAAAGGAATGGCTTTTACCAGAAAGCTCGATTTCCCTGCATAGGTATTTTCATCGTTCCACTGGGATCCCAATACCCGCAAGCAGCCATACTCCGGTTTGTAGATGACAATGGCTTTTGAAGTGGATCCTTCAAAAGCGGCTGTCCTCAGATACATGTTCACCTGCTCGCCGGATAACAGGGAAGGCAGCGATCCTCCCAGGCGCTTTTCCGTATAGATGATCGCATAGGGTACCGGCGAACGCCTGTAGTCAGGAGCATAGATCCAGTTGATCGGTGCAGTGAACGAAAGGTCGGTCTCATAATCCACCGGCAGTTGGTCGGTGATCAATAATGTTCCCGGCTGCATTTGAGGAATGCGCCATGCCATCTGCCAGTAAATCTCCTGCTGATTCACCCAATCCCTTCTAAAGATGTTTGCATTGTAGAATTGTTGTCCGACCCCAAGGGCGATCAGCAGGGTGAAGACTAAAGTCTTGATTCGACCGTTCCGGATGAACAACGCCACCAGACCGGTGATAAAAAGACTGCCTCCGATCATCATGGAAATCATGAAGCGGTCATTGCTGGATTGAAGGGTAAGAGGCAAACCTGCTGCATAGGATGGCAA
>JBLNAU010000694.1:0-4703 GCA_050259515.1 Syntrophothermus sp. | reverse complement strand
CGGAGCGGCCCAGGTCCCACTTCGGACGCGCCTCCCCATTCCGGGGAGTGACGCTCTCAGCCTGTTCATGCCAGCCTATGTTGGCTCCCCGGAAGGGGACGCTCTGGCGGTGAAAATTGTCTCACTATTCCCAACCAACCCATCCCGGGGACTCGCCTACATTCAAGCTGCAGTCCTTGCCTTCGACTCCGAAACAGGTCAGGCCATTGCCCTGCTGGAGGGGAGTTCGCTGACAGCCATCCGCACAGGCGCTGCGGGCGGAGCGGCAATCGACCTGCTGGCGCGACCGGAGAGCAGGGTCGTGGCGGTCTTTGGCGCGGGTGCCCAGGGACGCACCCAGTTGGAGGCAGCCTGCACTGCCCGCCCGGTTGAGACAGCCTTTATTTTCGACGCCGACGTGGAGAAGGCAAATCAATTTGCTGAAGAGATAAAGGCGAAAGGATTCCTCCAGGAAATTCGGGTTGCTTCGAGCTCACAAGAGGCAGTGGAGAGCGCAGATATTATTTGTACAGCCACCACTTCTTTTAAACCTGTCTTTGAAGATCGATTCGTAAAACCTGGAACGCATATTTCCGCCGTTGGCTCGTACACACCCGACATGCAGGAGGTCCCTCCTGAGACCCTGCAGCGCGCGAAGATATTCCTTGACTCGCGGTCAGCTTCCCTGGAGGAGGCCGGTGACCTGATCCAGCCGATGCGCGCAGGTCTCTTCGATGAGACTCACATCTCAGGCGAGCTCGGTGAAGTCATCCTGGGAAGGATCTCGGGCAGGAATGCTCCGGATGAAATTACCTACTTCAAGTCCGTGGGAGTTGCCGTACAGGATGCCATGGCTGCACAGGTCGCCTTAAATAATGCACATAAGCTGGGCATCGGTAAAGAAGTCGAGTTTTGATTCTGGAGCGCGCCTGATCAGGCGACTTTCTCCATGACGTCATAAGAGGAACCATGAACCTACCAACCACAGCAGATATCGTCATCATCGGGGGCGGCGTGATGGGCGCCAGTGCGGCCTACCATCTCGCCAAGTGCGGGGTGAAGAACATCGTCCTTCTTGAAAAAGAGGAGTTCTTTGGTACAGGTGCCACCGGGCGCTGCGCAGGCGGGGTGCGCTACCAGTTCTCCACCGACATCAATATCAAGCTTTCCATTGAGAGCCTGCCGATGATCGAGCGCTTCAAGGACGAGATCGGGCAGGATGTCAACTACCGCCAGTGCGGCTATCTGTTGATCGCCACCCATGAAACAGATGCAGCCACATTCAGGCATAACGTCGAATTGCAGAACAGCCTCGGGGTGCAGACCCAGCTCTTGAGCGGAGAGGAGGTGCGGGCGCGTCTGCCCCTCATGAAGTTCGAAGATGCGATCTCAGGAACCTGGAATCCCAGGGATGGCCTGGTCGACCCCAACAGCGTGGTAGCCGGATATGTCAGCGCAGCCCAGAGGCTGGGCGTCAAGGCACTGACCCGTGAAGAGGTGACCGGTATCCGTGTCAGCGGGGATCAGGTGGAGGCAGTGGAGACGCCTCATGGAGTCATCCGGACCCGTATGGTCCTGAACGCGGCCGGTCCCTGGGCGGGACGGATCGGTGAGATGGCGGGAGTCTCGATTCCCATTATTCCCATCCGCAGGCAGTGGTTCACCACGGCTCCGCTGAAGGAGGTCCCCGAGGATTTCCCGTTCGTGATCGATTTTGCCCAGTCCTTATATTTCCACCGGGAAGGGGAAGGGTTACTGGTCGGCATGAGCAACCAGGAGGAAAAGCCGGGCTTTGACCAGAACGTGGATGAGGAGTTTGAATTTGTGAACCTGGAAGCCGCCATCGAACGGATGCCCCTGCTGGAGCGCGCCAGCCGTGCCTCCCACTGGGCGGGTCTGTACGAAGTGACACCCGACGCGCATCCCATCTTTGGCGGCTGCGAGCTGAAAGGGTTTACCATGTGCGCCGGTTTTTCAGGTCATGGCTTCATGCATGGACCGGTCGCCGGAAAGCTGATGGCAGAATACATTGTAGAGAGTAAATTTTCCACCGTCGATGTCTCCATGCTCGACCTGGCCCGCTTCAAAGAAGGAAGACTGATAAAAGAGTACAATGTAGTTTAGTCCCTCACCCCTAACCCCTCTCCCGAAGGGAGAGGGGAAACTCTCCCTTCCCCCTCCAGGGGAATGGCCGGGATGAGGGCGAGGTTGATTATGCCTTCTGCAGAGATTATTACCATTGGAACAGAGATCTTACTCGGTGAAATTGTAGACACCAACACGCGCTACATCGCCCGTACGCTGCGCGGCATGGGCGTGGATCTCTACCGTACCATCACGATCGGCGACAACGTGGAGAGGATCGCCGAGGCCATCCGCCATTCCATGCAGCGTGCTGAGATCGTCATCACCACGGGTGGATTGGGTCCTACGGTGGATGATCCCACGCGGGAAGCTGTGGCCAGGGCGATCGGCGTTGAGACCGAGTTCCGTGAAGATCTGTGGGAGCAGGTGGTTGCCGTGATCGCGCGCTACGGGCGTAAGCCATCGGAGAATCAGAAGCGGCAGGCATATGTTCCAAAGGGCGCGATCGGGATTCCAAATCCCGTGGGTACTGCGCCCTGCTTTATCGTCGAGACCGAGCGGAATGCCGTAGCCTCCCTGCCGGGTGTTCCCAATGAAATGGAACACATCTTGCATGAATCGATCATCCCCTATCTCCAAAAACGGTTCGATCTGAATGAGATCATCAAGATCCGCGTGCTGCACTGTTCTGGCCTGGGCGAGGGCATGATCGATGAAAAGATCGCCGATCTGGAAATGCTCAGCAATCCAACGGTCGGATTGGCAGCCCACACGGGTGTGGTTGACATTCGGATCGCCGCCAAGGCCAGGAATGAGAGTGGTGCGGACACGATGATCGAGCAGATCGAGCAGCAGGTCCGCGCACGGCTGGGAGATGTGGTCTTCGGAGCAGATGAAGACCGGTTGGAGGAGGTTGTCCTCAACGCGGTGGCAAAGCGAGGCTGGTCCCTGGTGGGCGTCGAGTCGGGACTCGACGGCCTGTTGGCGCGAAAAATCCCGCACACTGTTTCCCTGCCCGGACTTTCAGCCGATTCCCTGATGGCAGCCCTGCGCGCCGCCCGGGCCGAATCTGATGCTGACGCGGCGCTGGGGGTTTCGATGCACCTGGAGGATCGCTCGGCTGAAATGGCATTGATCACGTCAAAGGGAGAAAAGACCCATCGCATCACCTATGGCGGACCCCCTCGCAGCCTGGCGCGCTGGTCGGTCAACCTGGCCCTCGACTGGCTGCGACGCCGGGCGCTGGAGCCGGAGGGCGAGTGACATGCCGTCTCGCCGGAAAAAGTCGCATGGATGGGTGGTTTGGATCTGGGGATTAAACATAGTTGCTCTGGTCTCGATCGTCGGCTTTGTCGTCCTTTCGCGGACAGACCTGCGCGCTTCGGCAGCCGTGGACAGCCGCCAGACTCCCCGCCCGACAAAGGCCCGCGAAATCCCTCCAACCAGCTACTTCCTTCCTACACTGACCCCCAACCCGCTCTATACTCCTCCGGTCTTCGAGACCCCCACGCCATTTATGCTTGCGTATGGACCCCGTCCTTCCGTGATCGGCTTCTCCGCCGCGGGCCGGCCGATTGAGGCGTATACCTTTGGCACCGGCGAAAAGCAATACCTGATTGTGGCAGGCATTCATGGCGGCTATGAGGGCAACACCATCGCCCTGGCAAATGAGCTGATCACCTACATCGTCGATCACCCGGATGTCATTCCGAGTGATGCGACCCTCTACATCATCCGGGACATGAATCCGGATGCGGAGGCGCGGTCCAACGATGTGGAGGGTCGGGTCAATAACAACGGTGTGGATCTGAACCGCAACTTTCCCAGCGATAACTGGACCGCCGACTGGGACCGCGATGGCTGCTGGATCTTTCGCCCGACCACGGGCGGTGAGTATGGAGGCTCCGAGCCTGAAACGCGCACCGTGATGAGCTTTATCGGCAGTCACCGGATTCAAGCCATGATCAGTTATCATAGCGCGGGGCTCGGCGTGTTTCCCGGAGGGGTGCCATGGAAGCCGGCCTCCAGGCGGCTGGCGGGAGCGCTTTCGAAGGTAACCGGTTATCCGTATCCGCCGGTAGACACCGGTTGTGTGTATACTGGGACACTTGCCGATTGGGCAGTGGAGAACCGCGTAGGCGCGGCTGTCGATATGGAATTGAATGATCACAAAAATACCGATTTCGAAAGAAATCTCCAGGCACTTGATGTGTTACTGAATTTTGTGCCATAAACATCTCATTAGGAGAACGAATGACCCAACAAGTCGACACACTTTTCATCAATGCATTTATCCTTACCATGGATGAGACCCTGACCCAGTATTCGCCCGGCGCGGTCGCGGTACGAGGCGACAGTATTTTGGTGGTCGGGCCGCAACAGGACGTCACCCGTGAATATTCCGCGGCCGAAACCATCGATTGCGGCGGAAAAATCCTCATGCCCGGTTTGATCAATGCACACACGCATGTACCCATGACCCTGCTGCGCGGCCTGGCAGATGACCTGCGCCTGGATGTCTGGCTGATGGGCTACATGATGCCGGTGGAGCGTGAGTTCGTTTCCCCTGATTTCGTCCGCCTGGGGACTCTGCTGGCTTGCGCGGAACAGATCCGCAGTGGTTTTACCACCTTCAATGA
>JBLNAU010000693.1:0-2692 GCA_050259515.1 Syntrophothermus sp. | reverse complement strand
TAGCACTCTCAACCTGAGAGTGCTACATATCCTGGAATAATAATATCATGCGCAAAAGAGGGACGTCAATAAGAGGAACGTAAGAGTTTACGGAAAGCTCGTGAATGAGCTGCATTCCGATGAAATAGAAATCTATAAGCGGCTCCTGGTAAAAATTCAGGCTGGCATTGACAGCCAGCCTGAGGATATTCGTTATGAAGTAGGTGCAGGACGCCAGGCTGGGTCAAAATCGACAGCCGCATCATTTGTAAGCCGGGTGCGGTTTCCCCCGGTGATCGTCATAAAGTAGATATCCCGGTTGCCACCGGCATCCCTGCCCTCGCTTACCAGCCACAGGCCGTCCGGTGAAAAATGAACATCCTCGATGGGTGTTGGGAAATTCAAACGGGTGGCGGATCCACTGCCGGGAATTTGGACACTCATCAGCCACGGACGGGCCTGCACGTTATCACTGGGCCGCTGGTTGAACACAATCACCTTACCGTCGGCAGACCAGGCAGGTGCATAATCCCATAGGGACTGGCCGCTTCTTACAAGCTGGAGGTTATCCTGTCCGGTGTCACTCATCACCCAGACTTGATAGGTGCCCAGGCGTTTTACCAGGTAGGCAATCTGTCTGCTGTCGGGAGACCAGGCTGGCTCGCTGTTCTCAATATTGACATCCGGCGATGTGAGGCGAATCACGGATCCGCTATTCACCTCAAACAAATAGATCTGCTTGTTCCCATCCCGGATGGAGGTGAATGCGATCCGTTTGCCATCCGGAGACCAGGCCGGCTCAAAATCTGCGCCCGGGACATTCGTCAATTGTTTTAGGGCTGTTCCATCGGCGTTGATCATGAACAAGCTGGTATCCGTATAATTTTCCCTGGGAGTATCCATACGATGCAGACAGGGTGAAATAAACACCAACATGGCTCCATCGGGTGACCAGGAGGGCTGGCAGGCACCATTGTCCATTTGTGTTAATTGAACCAGGTTCGTGCCATCCACATTGCTTATAAAGATCTGCGGCACACCTGTGCGATCGGAGGCAAATGCGATCTGGCCCAGCCCGCCGCCCAACGCGGTTGCCTGTGCGATGGGTGTGTTCCCAGGAGTGGAGCTAGACGCGGGCGTTGTGGTAGCGGATGGAACAGGCGTATGTGTCGGCACGGATGTTTCGGTAAACAGGATCAAAGGCTCCGTTGCTGGAGCCACACTCGTATTTGTATTGGCTGACTGGGGCAGGGAAGTCGGTGTGCTCGTCCAGGAATCCAAAAAAGGAATGGGAAACCCATTGATGGGAGACAAGGCTGTCTTTAATTCCGGCGGGATCACGTCCGGCCGGAGGCGGGCAGCCCCAACGAGGGTAAAGGCCGTTAAAAACAACACCACCAATATCGAGGAGAACACGCGGCGCCCGGTGCGTTTTTTACGCTTTGGCTTGAAAACCGGCGCTTCCCTGATGGGGGCATAACCCTTTCCATCCGATTGCTGAACGGCAACGGGTTGGGATTCCCTCTCGATCGGGTTCTGCCTTTCCTCATCCAGGGCTTCAGGGGGTGGAGGGGGGACCACGTAATCGCCAGGTAAAAGCTGGGTCTTTGACTTCGAGCCCAGCAGAGCCCGCTTGAACTCTTCCCCGTTCTGATAGCGCTCACTCGGGTCCACATTCATTGCTTTTTCGATGGCGGATGCCAACCGCTTGGAAACCTTGCTGTTCCGTTTTCGCAGCGGAGTCAGCTGGGTGTTGTCCATGGCGCGGGCCAGGCCGTCTTCAGGGATGATCCCGGTCAGCGCGGCATAGAGCGTCGCCCCCAGCGAATAGATGTCGGTACGAGGATCGGTGCGGGCGGTCCCGTATTGCTCTGGAGGCGAGTAACCGGGTGTCATCGCCCGGGCTCCGGTCGTTGTTGCCTGGCTGCCATGCAGCACCTTGGCGAGGCCGAAATCCACCAAAAAGATATGGCCGTCAGGCGTGATTTTTACATTCCCCGGCTTGATATCGCGATGCAGGATGGGTGGTTTGCGGGTATGGAGATAGGTGAGGGCATCGCACATGGCGGCACCCATCAGAATGGCTTCGTCCTCAGAGATATTGCCAGCCCGCTCCATGCGCTGGCGCAGGTCCTCCCCTTCAATGTAGTCCATGACCAGGTACTGGCCCTGGTCATCCTTGACAAAATGATCGGTGACGCGAGGCAGGTTGGGATGCCTTAAATTGGCCAGGATGACCGCTTCCAGGCGGAACTGACGCGCGTACTCTTCCGTGGTAAAAAGGTTTTCCTTGACTGCAACATCCACACCGAGGTTCTCATCGACAGCGCGATAAACGGAACCCATGCCGCCCTGGCCAAGTATCTCAACTATTCTGTACCGCTTGTGTAATAAAGAACCGCGCTCGAGGGTCATTGAAGGGTGAATCTCCCAAAAATTACAGCAGATTTGGCATTATAACAGACCGACCGGCTACATCTTGGAGCCTGCTGCCATTTGAAATGAAAAAACAACCCGAAGAAAATATCCCAGCCGATTCAAGAAAAAAAGACTATGGCACGATAACGCCAGAGTTGCCACCAAGCGAAATGCGCGGGTTATCCACATCATCAGGACGCTCAGGGTCAATAAAATGATACAGTGTTTGCGGCTCAATTACGATGTGTTTCTTCGGATCTGCAGGTCAATTCACCCGTCTTATACGTTTGCCGTC
>JBLNAU010000692.1:0-7601 GCA_050259515.1 Syntrophothermus sp. | reverse complement strand
CCGCCCATCCAGGGACGGAGCACCGCAGGCACAACGATCGAGCCGTCCTCCTGCTGGTTGTTTTCCATCACCGCGATCAGCGTGCGAGGCAGTCCCAGCCCTGAGCCGTTCAGGGTATGGACGAAGCGGGCCTTGCCTCCATCGGCGGGACGATACTTAATATTCGAGCGGCGGGCCTGGAAGTCGCGAACATTCGATACCGATGACACCTCCAGCCACTCATTACAGCCTGCAGCCCAGACTTCGATATCATAGGTGATGGCCGAGCCGAACCCGATATCGGCGGTGCAGAGCTGCTTGACCCGGTAGGTCAGCCCCAGCTCTGCGCAGGTAGCCTCGGCATCCTCACGCATTTTTTCGAGCAGTGTATCTGACTCTTCCGGCCTGGCGTACATATACATTTCAACCTTGTCGAACTGGTGGCCGCGCTTGATCCCGCGCACATCCCGTCCTGCGCTCATCTTCTCACGCCGGAAGCAGGGAGTGTAGGCGGTGTATAGGAGAGGCAGGTCTGCTTCGTTGAGGAAATCATCCCGGTGCAGACCGGTCAGAGGAACTTCGGCTGTCGGCACAAAGTACAGCTCCTCCTCGAAATCCTTGTACAGGTTGTCGGCGAACTTGGGGAGCTGCCCCGCGCCAAAGACGGTCTCGTAATTGACCATGAAAGGCAGATATTTTTCGGTATAGCCCTGGCGAATGTGCAGGTCGAGCATGTATGCGATCAGGGCGCGCTGCAAGCGCGCACCGGGTCCGCTCAAAACATAAAAACGAGAACCGGTAATTTTTGTGCCGCGCTCAAAGTCGATGACGCCCAGCGCCGGTCCAAGCTCCCAATGCGGCTTCGGCTCGTAGTTAAATTCGGGAAGTTGTCCAACAGTTCGCAGGACAACGTTATCGTCTTCGCTCACGCCGATGGGCGTTCGCGGATCGGGGATGTTGGGGAGAGCGGCCGTGAGGCCCTGGAGGTTTGCCTCCACTTCCATTACTTCCCTGTCCATCGCCGCGATGCGGTCGCCGACCTCGCGCATGGCGGCGATCTTTTTCTCGCGCTCGGCTGCATCCTTCATTTTGCCGATCTCTTTCGAGACCGCGTTGCGCTCCGCTTTCAGGCTTTCCACCTGGGTGAGCAGGGCGCGGCGCTTTTCATCCAGCTTGAGGATATCGTCCACAGGAGAGGCATCCATCTGGCGGTTCCTGAGCGATGTGCGGACAAGGTCTGGATTCTCGCGAATCAAATTGAGGTCTAACATGGTGGCTCCTTTTGGGATACGGATTTCTCTCCGTTCCCCGAAATAGAATACGCCCCCGGTCCATTGCAGGACGAGGGGGCGTCTCGTGGTGCCACCTGCTTTACCCCCACCGTCCCCAAATTCGAAAGGGGAGTTTTTATGCCGACCCCAATTCTGGTATCGAATTTGGGGAGGCCGGGAGGGGGTCTCTCGGATTGCGCTGTAACGGGCGCATCACGTCTCTCTTACGATAACAGTTTTGTGTATCCCTGCGAGAGCAACCTCGGTGAAGTGGATTTCCCTGTCTGCCCGGCCGCCTCGCACTGTCCGGCGGCTCTCTGAACGGATGAACGGGTACTTGTCTTCACGCTGTCTTATTGGGCGTGATTATACACTCCCTCAGGAGGCTGTCAAGCAGGCTTAATTTTGTATAATCGAACACATGATGGAGGAGCCATGCAGAATATTTCGAACTATCCCAAACTGGATGCAATCGATGTTCGCCTGATCAGCCAGCGTGCCAAGGAGGGAGTTGAAACACAGCTACTGGTGATTCAGACTCCCTTTGGCTATCGTCATATGGCCGATCTCTTTCGGCCTCAAACCAGGGAATCTTGTGCCGCCATTCTTTATCTTCACTGGTATGAGCCTTCTTCGCCTGACTCGAATCGCAGCCAGTTTGCAGAAGAGGCAAGGGAAATGGCCCGCAGCGGGGCAGTCTGCCTGTTGGTCGAAACCTTGTGGTCCGACCCGGACTTTTTCCTCAAGCGCACACAGGCCGAGGATCTCCAGAACTCTGTCGAGGAGATTGTCAACCTCCGGCGGGCCATGGATTTGATTCTCTCGCAGCCGGGTGTGGACGCTGGGCGCTTCGCCCTTGTCGGCCACGATTTCGGAGGCATGTACGGTGTGGTGGCCGGCAGCGTGGATCGGCGCCCAACGGGATATGTCGTCATGGCCGCAACGCCTCGTTTCCCGGACTGGTATCTCTATTCCCCAAAACTGGAGGGGATTGCCCGTGAGGAGTTTATACGCCAGTTCTCTCCGCTGGACCCGATCACACACATCCCGAACCTTTCACCCGCCCCGGTGCTGTTCCAATTCGGGACCGACGATCCGCATGTCCCGCGGGACCGGGCCCAGGAGTTTTTCCGGGCAGCGAAGCAGCCCAGGGAAATCAAATGGTATGAGGCAGGTCATGGATTGAATGCCGAGGCAGCGTCCGACCGCAGGAAGTGGTTGAAGGAGAAGCTGGGCCTGCGGGAATAACGGATTTACCCGTTTGGGTGATTTGCTTTGAAAACTTGTGTGTCAATGTGGTATATTTTGGCAAGGAGCGACATATGAATGAGCGAATCCTAATTATTGAAGATGATCAGCAGATTCTGAAATTACTTCAACGTGGACTTGCCTACGAAGGCTACACTGTGGATACCGCCACAGATGGACGCATGGGTCTTATCCTCGCCCGTGATCACACTCCTGACCTTGTCATCCTCGACTGGATGCTGCCCGGCATGGACGGGCTGGAGGTCTGCCATCGCCTGCGAACTGGCGGCTCGATCCCGATCCTGATGCTGACCGCCAAGGATACCGTTCAGGATCGCATCCAGGGCCTGGATGCCGGCGCGGACGACTACATGATCAAGCCGTTCAACCTCGATGAGCTGCTTGCCCGTGTGCGCGCGCTGCTGCGCCGGACCCAGCCGGAGCGCGTGCCTGTTCTCAAGTTCGCCGACCTGACCCTGGACACCGGCTCCAGACAGGCCTCGCGCGGCAACCGCTCCATCTCCCTGACCGCCAAGGAGTATGAGCTCCTTGAACTGTTCCTGCGCCATCCGAAACAGGTACTGACCCGCGAGGTGATCTTTGACCGGGTCTGGGGTTATGACTTTGGCGGCGAGAGCAACGTCTTGGAAGTCTATATCCGCTACCTGCGCCAGAAGCTGGAAGGCGAGGGCGAGAACCGCCTGATCCATACTGTGCGCGGCGTTGGATATGTTCTGAGGGAAAATCCCTAGTCTCCGGTCACCCATCTACAATCGTATATAGATCATCCCTATACAATGTCCCTCCGTTTGCGCCTGACCTTACTGTATTCGACGCTGATGGGGGTTATTTTGCTTATCATCAGCGCGGCGGTCACCTTCGTGATCAGCCAGGTGCTTCTGGAGCAGGTGGATAAAACACTAGAAATTGCCCAGGATGTGATCCTTCGCAAGATCACGATGAATCAGGTTGGCAGGGTTGAATCGAACCTGAGTCCCACCGATATAAACTCCAATGTTTTTATGCAGATCTGGGGCCTGGACGGCGACCTGCAATCGACTTATCAGGTGTTGAACAATTTTGAGAAGACGCCATTTGATCCGGGCGGCCTTCGCAAAGATTCCCCCGAATATCGCTACTTTGCCGGACCCGACTGGCACATCCGGGTGCTCAGCATTCCCCTCGAGCAAAATGGGCGCAGGCTTGCCACCCTGCAGGTGGCTTCCAAGCTGGATACAGTGGATAATGCGCGGGACGACCTGACCGAGATCCTGTCGATCATCTGGATCGTCGCAGTGATGTTCTCCGGCATGGCGGTCTGGGTCACGATGGGACAGACCCTCAAGCCGCTGGGCGCCATCACCGATACCGTGGAGCAGATCAACCGCGCCGACGACCTCTCCCGGCGCATCCCGTACAGCGGTCCGGAGAGCGATGAGATCGGCAGCATGGTGGGCTCGTTCAATCAAACCCTCGAGAGGCTGGAGGCGCTCTTTACCTCCCAACAGCGGCTGCTCGCAGATGTGAGCCACGAATTACGAACGCCCCTGACGGTCATCAAGGGCAACGTGGACCTGATGCGCCGCATGAAAAGCCTGGATGCCGAATCGCTTGCAAGCATCGACCAGGAAGCCGGCCGCCTGACCCGGCTGGTCGGCGGTCTGTTACTGCTGGCGCAGGCCGAATCGGGCAAGCTGGCCCTTGTCATGAGCAAGCTTGAACTGGACCTGCTGATCACGGAAGTGTTTTCAGAGATGTCGATCCTGGCTGCCAACAAGGTGCACCTGCATTTGAACGAGATCGACCAGGTGTATGTCAATGGGGATCGCGACCGGCTCAAGCAGGTCTTCATCAACCTGACCGCCAACGCCATCCAGTACACGCCCCCGGGCGGCGACGTGTATATCAGCCTGGAGCATATCAAGGACCAGGCCCGCGTCATCGTTCGGGATACCGGGCCGGGAATCCCGGCCGAGGACCTGCCTCATATCTTTGAGCGTTTCTACCGGGCGGAAAAGTCACGCACGCGCGAAAAGTCCACAGGCTTTGGCCTGGGACTTTCCATCGTAAACTGGATTGTCGAAAAACATGGGGGACATATTGAGGTTGTTTCACACGAAGGAAAGGGAACAACCTTTGCAGTCTGGCTTCCGCTATTCGGGAATTCCTAGCCTGTTCCTGGCCTGTCGGCACAGGCCTGCTCCATACTTCTGATACCATTCATCCAGCGTGGGGCTGGATGTCGCTCCACTGCGGGCATCCTCATACATGGGGCCGCCAAAGCGTACATAGCGATTGGTCTCAGCCGACCAGGAGGATTCGCCGCGGGCGATCACGCCGATGCCTCCGTTATAACCGGCCAGTGCCAGGCGGGCATTTCCACCTGCGGCTTCCAGGGAGCGGGAAAGATAGCTCGTGCCGCGCAGTGCATTCGTCTCCGGGTTGAACGGGTTCTCGCCCAGCCGGAAATGAAAGGGCATCACCTGGAACAGCCCGGATGCGCCAGCCCGTGAAAGGGCACGCGGATCTCCGCACGATTCGATCTGCATGACGACCGCCAGCAGGTTCGGATCGATGCCGGCAGCATTCGCCCAGCGGACGATATCCTTGCTCCAGTATTGGATCTCGCGCGTAAAGATGGGGGAGATGCCGTTCCCGGAAGAATTATTGGATGAAGGTAAAGCCGGTGCTGCCTCCACGGAGGAGGGATCGACTGATGCCATCGGTGCAGTCACCAGCAAGGCCGATGTCTGGATCGGGATATTTAACGCGAAGGCTGCCAGGACACAGGCAATGAAAAGAGCGGCAAGAGGTGGCAGCCAATAAACAGACAAACAGCCGCTACCATTTTCGGAGGCCGCGGCTGTTTGCCGTTGGTCTTGATTTATGTAGCGAGCGCGGGGCATGGGTTCCTCTCAATTTTAGATAAAGGACCCGAGCTCGGAAAGAGTTCGGATATTAAATTGTTATGGACGGTTTCTTTACTAAGCGTCGTAGGAGCGGTCACTTCCGGACCGGTCATTGCTTGGACCATTGAAGGAAAGGTTGTGATAGGTAGGATCTGGACGGTTAAAGGACGACGGTTGGTTAGGATTATTATTGGGCTTCGGCGCCGGGCGGAATGTATTGGTGCTCGGTGGCGTGTTCTGGACGGTTGTCGGGCGGTTCAAGCTCGAAGCGGAACGGAGCGCCGGCTGGGACTGGGTGGGAGCTGTGGGGCGATAGGACGGCTGCTCCACGGGGCGCGAATTGTTATAGGAGCGCTTGGCCGTATCGGTGGTGTACAGGCGATCTCCTGCCATCGAGAAGGTGCCAATGATCAACACACGAATGAGCAGGATCATCGCGGCCACAAAGACCGGAACGATCTTGACCAGGGTCGCGCTGCTGATCACCGCGCCGCCCGAGGCACTCGCGTGATTCACGATCGCCACCGAAACACCCCACCAGGTCAGCATGGCATTGAAAGCCGCGGCCAGGAACCAGGCGCCGAACAGGTACCAGACCTCTTTGGGCTCATCGGCTCCCTGTTCAGGGGTGAAGATGCGGGCAATGCCTGCAAAGTCAATGCCGCAGAATGCGATGGCAAGAATGGTTGCCCAGCGCATGCCGGCAAAGGTCAGGTTGCCCAGAACATCCAGAAGGGCAAATTGTGTGGTGCTGAAGTTGAAAATCTCGAAAGCCAGTAAAGCACCAATGATCATCAGCCCCCAGGCTGCGCCACGATTTATGCGCCGCCCGCGAAACAAACTCGCCAGACCATCTCCAGCGTTTCTACGGTATGCAGACATCTCGACCTCCTTAGTCGAATAAAGGACAAGTTAGGTCGATTATAGAACAAGTGTTCTATAAAGTCAAGAGAAATGCTGGAATTCGAGGCTTTTAATGATGAAATGGTGACTTTTGTCGTATCAGATCTGTCTCCGTTTTTCGGTCATACGGTAGACGGTGGCGATCTGGGCAGCGAGGCGCGCGTTGTTCAACAGCAGCGACAGGTTGGTCTGCATGGACCTTCCCCCGGTCAGCTCGCTGATGCGCTGGAGCAGGAAGGGCGTGAGCGCCTTGCCGTGGATACTCTTCTGGTGGGCTTCCTCGTTGGCCCGCTGGATAAACGGCTCCATCTCGGCCTTTGAGATCGCATCCACCTGGGGCACAGGGTTTGCCACCAGGATCGCACTCTGCTGGCCCGTGGACCAGTGCGCCTTCGCAAACTCGACGATCTCCTGCGGTGTCTCCAGGGTCACACTCACATCCAGCCCGCTGTCGCGTGAATAAAAGGCCGGGAATTCCTCCACCCCGTAGCCGACGACCGGCACGCTCATCGTCTCGAGATATTCAAGGGTCGCCGGGAGATCCAGGATCGCCTTTGCCCCCGCGCAGACCACGATCATGGGTATGGTTGCCAGCGCCTGCAGATCGGCTGAGATATCGAAGGGTGCTTCGCGATGAACGCCGCCGATCCCGCCCGTGGCAAAGATCTTGATGTCCGCCTGTTTGCAGGCCAGCATGGTGCCTGCCACGGTGGTGCCGCCGCAAGCCTCGGCAACCATTACGGTCGCAAAATCCCGCGGGCCCACTTTGTAGGCGCTGGTCTCTCCGGCCAGGCTTTCGAGTTCTGCCTCGGTCAGGCCGATGTGCAGCGACCCATCCAGGATGGCAACGGTGGCAGGTGTCGCGCCGTTTTCACGCACGGTCAGCTCCATATCCCGCGCAAGCTGCAGGTTTTGCGGCCGCGGCAGGCCGTGGGTCAGGACGGTGGATTCCAGGGCAACAATAGGCAGGGAAATTTTCATTGCCCGCTTGACGTCAATCGAGGTATGGTAGTTAAACATAAGTTCCTAATGAATTTTTATCCCCGCTCGCGCAGGATGCGAGCTCTGGCTCGCTCGATCCAGCGCCTGCGGTTTTCCTTTGGATAGTTCTTGCTTTCGATCTCGATCCGGCGGTCCGCTTCCTCCTGCCCGCCCGCCAGGATGATCAATTCCTGGTATAGAAAATCAACCGAGCGCTGCCATTCGGCCTCGCGCCTGGAGGAGCCTCCCGGTGAGAAGGCATCCTCCTCCGGTTGTATGATCCCCACCCAGTGTGCGTGTTTGAATCCAA
>JBLNAU010000691.1:0-2663 GCA_050259515.1 Syntrophothermus sp. | reverse complement strand
GCAACCATTGTGGCCAGCCTGTTTCTGCAAACGAGGAGCCGGCCGGCGTAACTGTCAACTGTGCCCGCTGTGGTGGGACCGGGAAGCTGTCCGGATTTTTAGGCGAGTCCAACTGCCCCGGCTGTCGCGGGAAAGGGACCGTTCGTGTGGCTTCGCCTGCGCGTAAATGCATCCTGTGCGGGGGCACCGGCCGGCAGGAGGGCTTCATCAACAAGGCGGTCTGCGGCGTGTGCTGGGGAACGGGCTGGGCGGACGTGCTAAGATAAATCCAGATTGTCTTCCTGTCGTTCGATTTCCTGAAATAAAACCCATCCTTCTATTGGAGGCTTGTCCATGGATCAGATCACCCGCGATGCGATTGAGGTCGGGCGTGCAAATGCCGGGCAGGTGATTACCTTCCGCACAAAGGCGCTGCAGCGCAGGTCACAGGTGCTGGCCAGGCGGCCTGCGGTCCCTGAAACGATCGTTTCGGATACAGCGCTGCCGGAAGTCCTGGCCGCCAGCATGAGGTCGGCCGGCGTGCTGCTCGCCGAAGGGGACTCGTGGTTCAACTATCCGTGGACGGATATCCTGCGCATCCTGGAGGATGAGCAGGGCTATGATGTCGACTCTATGGCTCATTACGGGAACACGGTCGAGGAGATGGCCTACTCCGACGGGCAGCTGGAAAGGTTCTCGCGGCGCCTGGAGAAGCTGCTGCGCACCGGCAGCATTCCCAAAGCCATCCTGCTCTCGGGGGGCGGCAACGACCTGGCCGGGACGGAGTTCGGGATGCTGCTCGACCATGCCACGTCCGCGACGGCAGGCCTCAACGAGCAGGTGGTTTCCGGCTTGATCGACCAGAGGGTCCGCCTGGCCTACATCACCATTCTCTCGGCGCTGAGCGAGATCTGCCGGCACTGGATCCGGCGGCCTCTGCCGATCCTGATCCACGGCTATGACTATCCCGTGCCGGACGGCCGCGGCTTCCTGGGGGGCTGGGTGTTCCTGCCGGGTCCGTGGCTCGAGCCGGGGTTCCGCGAGAAGGGCTTCACCCGCATGTCGGTCCGCAAGAAGCTGGCGGGGAACCTCGTCGACCGGTTCAATGGGATGCTGGCGGGCCTGGCAGCTCTGCCGGAGTTCTCCCACGTCCGCTATGTGGACCTGCGCAAGACCTTATCCACAGGCAGGGACTACAAACAGTACTGGGACAACGAGCTGCACCCCACCGTCAAAGGATTCCAGCTCGTCACCGCTCGTTTTGTCAGTGTGCTGGACCGAATCCCATGATCCGTGCAAAGCCGTTGCACATGCCACCCCCTCCGATCGCCCAGCATGACCTGCCTTCATCTGTTTTATTCTTCGCTCAGAGCACCCGCATCATCAGCCACCAGATATAGGTCAGCATGATCCCGGCGAACATCGCCACCGCCACGCGGTCCTGTGTGCTGGCCTGCATATACCTCACCCGCCAATACTTCACAGCTCGTCTAAACTTTTCCTTGTTTTGCTTCATACGACCCTGCCTCTAAAAAACCAATAACCATTACCCGGCCAATTGAGTCTCATGACGACGCCACGCAAAAAAAGTTTCAGACAGACAAATTCACGGCTTGCAGGCTGGAATCGTATAAACCGTTCCATACTCACACTTTCTTTGAGATCCCCTCCCTGAATATGGAACTGAAATATCGACTTTAATTTATAATCGACCCAGCCAGCCGGACGCTGGACATGCGATCCATCTACAGGAGGAAGTTTATGGCATATACGCTGGATCGATGGAGTTCTCAACGTGCTGGCATAGATGATAATCCCCAAGAAACGGGTAGAATACATGCCTTCCATCACTGGAAGCCCAATGGGTTTCCAGTGCTCTTTCGAAGCTCCAGGCAGGCAGACTGCATGGATCAAGATCAGATCGGCAGGAGGAAATTATGAAGGCCATGCTACAGACCCGCTACGGGTCGCCGGATGTTCTCCGGGCGATCGAGATCGACAAGCCGTTCCCAAAGGAGGACCAGGTTCTGATCAAAGTCCTTGCGGTGGGGTTGAACATGGCGGACTGGCGTCTGTTGACGGGCAGCCCGTTCTTTATCCGCCTGATGAAGCTGGGCAAGGGCAGGGTCCCCGGGTCGGATGTATCCGGACGCGTGCAGTCGATCGGCAGTGAAGTCAAACATTTCCGGCCGGGGGATGAAGTGTACGGCGACATCTTCTCGTTTGGCTCGGGGGCCCTGGCCGAGTATGTCTGTGTCCCCGAAAAGGCCGTGGCGCTGAAACCGGTCAACATGAATTTTGAAGAGGCCGCGGCCGTCCCGATGGCGGCGGTTACCGCACTGCAGGGCCTGCGCGATGTGGGACGGATCGAGCCGGGGAAGAGAGTATTGATCTATGGCGCATCGGGCGGCGTGGGGACCTTTGCCGTGCAGATCGCCAAAGCTTTCGGGACGGAAGTCACCGCCGTATGCAGCACCGGCAAGATGGACAGGGTCCGCTCGCTCGGCGCGGATTGCGTGATCGATTACACCCGCGAGGATTTCACGAAGCTGGGCGAGAGCTATGACCTGATCCTGGCGGCCAATGGCTACCGCTCGATCTTCCAATACAGGAACGCACTGACTCGGCACGGCGTCTACGTCATGGCCGGGGGCAGCATGGGCCAGATCTTCCAGGCCGTCCTG
>JBLNAU010000690.1:0-3340 GCA_050259515.1 Syntrophothermus sp. | reverse complement strand
ATCGCGGCCAGCGTATGCGGATGTACATGATCGGGAAATTCCTCCCAGCAGTCATAACAAGGCAGGGACCAGAGTTCTCCCAAATAGTCAACGACCAGACCGGCAGCATCCAGCATGCTTTCGGGAAACTCCATGGCAGGATTTTGTTTTTGATGCTCATGGAGCGCCCAAAGCCACGTGCCAAAACCATCGAGCTGGAAGTTCGGCCAGTCACCCGGCTCCCCATCCGTCCCGTCCAGGCGATACCTTGTATGCAGGATTTCCGCTTCGCTGAGGGTCTGGCCCGCTCGAGCTTTGGCAAGACTGGTGCGCACCAAATCCTTTCGCTCATGAATGCGCTCCGCCACCCACTCGTGAAACCGGTGGGCGCTCTCATGCTGGCCTGCCAGGTCCATGGCGTAGGCTATAAAAGAACCATCCCGGAACCAACAGTAATGATAGGTTGGGAAATTAGGGCTAGCAATGTAAGCACCATTCGATGCTTGATTTTCAAGAATAATTTCGATACTACGTTGGTATAAGTCACTCATAGATGGCAACCAGACCTATGGTATTGATTTGTGGAACCTGGAATTTCAAGGTCCCATCCTGGTACTCAAAATCGATTTCCCGCGGTCCATTATTTTCGGGAATATCCCAAAAGATCCGGGAAGGAGAATGGGGTGTTTGTATGCCTACAGGCATGTTCTGACAGGGGATCGGAACCGAATGGGCTTCATCCCAGCACTGGTCGGAATTCAGCCCGTTGAAATTGACAATGCTTATCACCTGGAATCCCGGATAATTCCGCGCAACGGTCCAGAGAGACTCACCGGTGGAAATAAATTCAGGGTTTAGCCCCGCTCGCGACCACTCGTCCTTTCCCTCCAGGGACAAGTTATATGGTCTCAGCCATTCCCCGCTGCGAACTGCAAAATCAGACAGCCGCCGTAATCCTGAGGAGAGCTCCGGAGAGACCTCTTCATGTTTCGGGAAGTAAGGGTCGGACAGCAGTCGCGCGTCTTCGCCCAGCTCGATACGCGTGCCGCCACAAGCCAGGATCACCAAGTCCGCCAGCAGGTTATTGGCCGGGCGGCTGGAGGGTAGATATAAAGCAATCACGACAGCTTTTCCATGAGAAAGCTCGGTTCCATGTAGAACGATCTCTGCAAGATCCCGATACCCCACTTTTGGCGGCCAGACCTCGATATACAGAAAATCAACATCAGAACCAGACAGCGCGTCAATGGGCCAGTTTCCCACAGCATTGAATAAAATTGTTTTTCCGGTATGCTGATCGGACGCGGATTTTATGAAATCCACGAAAGCTTTGGGCAGATCCACAGGATGATGCTGTGAATCCCAGGCAAGTTTGGGCTCTCCATATTGGTCGATGTGCAAACCATCAAAGGGAATATATTCCAGGGCACGCGCACATTCATTCAACAGATGTTGGCTCCATGGACTGTCTTGCGATGGGTCCATCAGACCCAGAAAATCATCGCCAAAGGCGATTGATTTTCCTGCTTCATCATACAGCGCCCAACCGGGATGGCTGCGCCAGAATTCAGCAGAGGCGGCATAGATGGCCAGGTACGGCATGGCAGCCATGCCACGCTCATGAGCGGCATCGACCAGCCTGCGAACGGAGGCAAGCGACATCTCGCGCCCGAGAGGATCGATGTATTCATCTGCTGGCGCCAGCAATTGGTCATGACGATATTGCCAGTCATAGAGCTGAAGCCCGTTGATGTGGAAGCGCGTCAGTTTTTTCAGAACCGCTTCCGGCTCCGGTCGCCCGGCGCTGAAGTCTGTTAAAAATCCATAACGGGGGAAATCCGTCCAGCTGGAAAGGATATCAAAGCAAGTCGTGCAAGCGGGTATTTCAGATTTGCCTTTTGAGATTATTTCAAGCTGGGCAGAATATCCGGCCGGCTTCTCCGGCGGAGTCCACTGCATTTGAACGATCTGTACGCCCGGTTCCAGCGAAACGGTTTTTTGCAGGGTGGCAAGGTGGCTGGAAAAATGTTTTATCGAAACTAGCAGCGTGATATCCAGCGAAGATGGAGCTTCTAGCTCGATCTCGAATATCGCCGTTTCACCAGGGCGGAAGCAACCTTTGGATGGATAAAAATCGATCACACGCATGTCAACCTTTGAGTCCTGTCGTTGAAATTCCCTGCACGAAATGACGTTGGAAAATGATAAAGATAACCAGAACGGGAACCAATGCCACCAGGGAAGCAGCGAAGACCTGACCCCATTCGGTCAGGTGCTCGCTTTGAAAAAGTGCGATACCGATCGGCAGCGTGCGCTGGCTGGCATTTTTAATGGCCACGTTCGCCCAGGCAAATTCCTCCCAGCTGTATAAAAAAGTATTGATGACAACCACCGATAGTCCAGGCAGGGAAAGAGGCAGGATGATGCGCCAGAAGATCGTCCATGTGCCGCCGCCGTCGATGCGGGCCGCCTCCTCGAGGTCGAGCGGCACATTTTCAAACACACCGCGCAACAAAAATGTCTGCATGGAGATGTTCATGGTGGTGTACACCAGGATCAACCCGGTATGGTTGAACAGGTTGAGCCATTTGGCGACCAGGAACTGCGGGATGATCAGCATGACCGGCGGGACCATCATGCCAAGCAGGAAGATATAAAAGAGCGGTTCCTTGCCCGGGAAATTAAGACGGGCAAATACAAATGCCAGCATGGAGGAGATCAAAACCGTCAGCAAGGTGCTGAGGAGTGCCACCTTGGCACTGTTCAGAAAGTACAGGCCAAATTGATCTTTGCCAAGTGCTGCGACATAATTCTTGAGCGTCCAGGTTTGAGGCCAGAGGTGCGGCGGCAGCTCGAAGATCATCGTCTGCGGCTTGAAGGAGGTGGCGATCATATACCAGATGGGGAGAAGGACGAGTCCCAATCCCAGAGTCAGGATGACAACCCGAAACATGGTGTCGAATTTTCGGTGCGCTCTCTGACTCATCCTAGCCTGCCTGTTGTCTCATCAGCCGCAGCTCGATCACGCTGACGATGAATACGAAAATGGTCAGAAGATAGCTGATCGCTGCGCCATAGCCAAAATCGATGCGGCCAAACGTGGCTTCATACATCAGGGTCAGGACCGAGTGGGTCAGGTCCATCGGGTCGCCGCCATTGGTCATCAATTGAAATGGGACATAGGCATTCAATCCGCCGATGACCAGCACGACAACCAGGAAAACCGTGGTCGGGGCCAGAAGAGGCCAGGTGATGTAGCGCAGCTGAGCACTTGAGCTGGCTCCATCCACGCGGGCGGCTTCATACAGTTCGTTGGGGATCGTTTGCAGGCCTGCCAGGAAGATGATCGCAGCCCATCCGA
>JBLNAU010000689.1:0-3292 GCA_050259515.1 Syntrophothermus sp. | reverse complement strand
CTGTGCTTGTGGGTCGATTCATCTGACGCAACTCCTGCCCTGTTGCCACATCCCATAACCGTGCTGTTTTATCATATCCACCCGTCAGTATCGATTTCCCATCGGGTGAAAACGCCGCAATCTCCACCGAATCAGTATGTCCCAGAAATTGATGTAACTCTTTTCCAGTGGAAGCATCCCACAGCCTTACTGTATTATCCCAACTTGCAGTGAGAACATATTTCCCGTCGGGAGAAAATGCGACACTTGGCACGACATCGGTATGTCCAATAAATTGCCTCACTTGCTGACCGGTTTGGATATCCCACATTCTTGCGGTTTTATCATGGCCGCCTGTCAGTACATACTTCCCATCTGGCGACAACACAAGACGGGTAATCCCCAAAGGATGGGAGCCAAATAGCTTACGAGGATATGGCAACTGCATCGCTGCCAGTAGGGCGGCATCCCCTTGAGGGGTATATTGCGTATTCATCGATCGTAAACTGAGTAAAGCAATCTGTTCCGGGCTGCCATGAGACAAAAACAATTTGTTCGACTCTGCTGCAAGCCGCTGCGCTTCCGCCTGTCTGAAGTTGGCTTCAGCAGTAGATTGAGCGTTCAGTGCAGTAGTACGCTGCTGATTGGATTGCACGCCAAACATTCCTGCCAGCAATGCTAGGAGGACAGCGATCGATCCGATGGTCGTGATGACACGATTTCGTATCCGAAGCCGGTTTGCCGAATGTGACTGCTCTGCGGCTCTTGCGCTTTCCGTCTCGGCCAGTTTTTTGGCAGCATCCAACTCACGTTTTTGCTGCTCTTCCTGTTCCAGTTTCTCGCGCTGCTCCTGATTAATGGAAGCTGCCAGGAATTCGCGTTCCGCCGCATTCAAGGCTTTTGGATGGAGGGCCGCCCATTCGCGTGCCTGGGCCAGATGTGTGCCTCGATAGAGCGCGCCCGGATCCTCCCCAAGCAATTCCCAGTCGTGGGCAGCCTCGGTAAGATGGCGGTGCAGACGCAGGCTCTCGCGATCTTGATTCAGCCATTCACGTAATGTGGGCCATTCGCGGATCAACGCCTCGTGCGCGACTTCGGCAGTATTCTCACCTAAAGTGATCAACCGTGCATCTGCCAGGATGTTCAGGACGGTGCGCACTTCATTTCTGTCTTCCTCCTGGGACATTAGCTCCTCTAAGGAAGCACGCCGACGGGTATCTTCCGTCCCTTCGCCCAGTTCGGTGAGACGGAGGAATATATCGCGGGCAACCTCCTGTTCTTCGGGGGAGAGACTTTGGAAGATGCTTTCGGCCGTGTGGGCGATTGCACCACGGACACCGCCTGCATCGGCATATCCCTTGAGGGTGAGGGTATGCCCGGCGCGACGCTTCCAGGTCTCAAGCAGAGCGTGGGAAAGCAGAGGCAGCGCACCCGGCTCATCTCCTACATCTCTGAGGATCAATTCCACCAGCCCTGGCTCAAACTCCCAATGACTGCGCCTGGCAGGCTCCTCAATGGCGCGCCGCAGTTCCTCAGTTGTCATCGGGCCGATGTATTCCTGGTGCTTCGCGACCCTGTCACGTAGTTCAGGATATTGAGCAAGATGGGCGTAGAAGTCAGCCCGCAGGGTGAGGATCAATGTGACCTTGCCCCTGTCCCCTGTCCCTGTATGGGATGATGAGCTCGCTGCGAGCAGATTATCTATAAACGCCTCCCGTTCGAACTCATCACGACAGAGGGTAAATAGCTCTTCGAATTGATCCACGATAAGAAGGGTATGCTCTTCACCATTTCTTCGAGCGAAAAAAAGAGCCAGACTACGCGGATCCTGTGCCAGATCATCCAGAAGAGTGGCGGCTGCTGTGACCGATTCGGATTGGCGTGTCAATTCGGTTGCCAATGCTTCGAGTGGATGAGCCGTGGGGGTAATGATATGGATATGTCCCGCCTCTTTTTCCTTTCTCAAGAAGGGAATTAACCCAGCGCGCACCAGGGATGATTTGCCACTGCCCGAGGCGCCGACTATTACAGATAAAAATTGTGCATCCCTTAGTTGATCGGCCAACTTTTGGGTGAGTACTTCGCGTCCGAAGAAAAGATCACAATCCACCTCATCAAAATACTGCAAACCTTTGAACGGTGGCTCACCCGGCGATGGGGCTTCCGTCCCGGAAAATTTGGTCTTAAGAGGCGGAAACTCGGCAGGCATGCCCTCCACCACCAGTTGGAAAATCGGCGTGGGGAATTTCATATCCTTTAAGCGGTGTTCCCCCAGATCCTGAATCTTCAAGCCGCCCGGCAGATCTTGAATCACCAGTTCTCGCGTGGTTGTGGACAGAAGGATCTGACCCCCATGGCCTGAATCTCCAATCCGGGCGGCGCGGTGCACATCCATTCCCACATAGCCAGTGGATGCGATCAAAGGCTCGCCCGTGTGCAATCCCATCCTGACACGGACCGGCTCGTCATGAGGCCAGGAATGGCTGGCAAGCATCCTTTGCGCTTCAGCCGCGCATTGAACTGCATCCAAAGCCCGGGCAAAAGTGACAAAAAATGCGTCACCCTGCGTATCCATTTCCCTCCCATTCCATTTTTGGATGGCAGCCCGCAGGATCCTGTGATGTTCCGCCAGGGAGGTTGCATACTGGTCCCCCAGCTTGTCGAGCAGGCGTGTTGACCCCTCGATATCAGTAAAAAGAAAAGTAACCGTGCCGGAAGGTTGTGCGGATCCCGTGCGGCGAGATGCCTGGGCGCCTTTCAGTAAACCATGATACAGAGTGGTTGTTTCGGCAGATGGTTCCACACCCAATTGATCCAACAGATCATTCACACAGCGTTGATAGACTGCACTGACCTTTGCCATGTCTCCGCGGGTACTGTAAGAGACCATTAAGGCGCGATACGCAGGCTCTGAAGCATGATTGTGGGAGAGCCAGCGTTCACACTGTTCCTGGACGGCAGCCCAGCGCTCTGCTTCCACAAGTTTTTCGACAAGCTGGTTCATTTTGGAATCGAACATATTTTGGATCCGTTCCCGCTCCAAAAGAATCCAGTCATCGTAGAAGCCGGGAAGGAGTTCCCCTTGATAGAGGGAAAGACTGGATGTCAACGATTCGAGATCGATAGCCGGTCGTTCCAGGATCGAAACATCCAGCCAGTAATCGGCATTGCGGTTAAATGTAAGCGTTAATGGGTCGGCAAGCAGGTAATCCTCCTCCGTGGAGGATTCCTGGGAAGGGATTGCCTTGCGGATTCGCCAAAGTTCCTGGCGAAGATAGGTACGAGCCCGTTCTTCGGTTGCATCAGGCCAGAA
>JBLNAU010000688.1:0-3409 GCA_050259515.1 Syntrophothermus sp. | reverse complement strand
CGCCGTTGCCACGACTGTCCCCCTGCAGGCACTGCGGGGCGAGCTCACCCTCGCCAAAATTCTGCTCTTCCTTGCCGTGGCAGCGATTGGCCTCCTGATCGCATCCCAGGTCTGGAAGCGTGGCCTGAAACAGTACAGCGGTGCGAGCAGCTAGGCGCTCGACTGCCTTCCAAAGAAAGGAGCCAGCAGGTGGTCCTGCTGGCTCCTTCGATTTTACAGGCGCTCTTCATTTTTGACACGCTCGATCACTTCATCGAACGACAGATCGAGATTGATGGGCATCGAAAATATCAGCTGATATCCATCCGGGTCGAACACAGTCACTTCGCGTACATTCCATGGCTGGTCCACTGGACCGGTGACATTGGCGCCGTGTTCCTGTGCATACCTGGCAAAGGCATCCATATCTCCATTAAAATGCTCAAGCATGTTGAAGTTCAGGGAGATACCTACACCTTTTGGGACCGTTAATTGCCTGCCATCCCTTGACTGGGTGATCAACAGATCGGCATATTTCACCCAGCGCAAATGGACCAGGCTGGGCTTCCCGTCCGGGCCAGCCATGGTGAAGATGTGTTTAAAGCCCAGTGCCTGCTGATAAAAATGGGAGGAGGCTTCCACATCGTCCACGATCAGCGTCGGGAAGGACGGCATCGGATAAATTTCTTCTGTCATTTTTTACTCGCTTTCAAAGGAGCGGCCTCTTCGACCGCTCCTTTTCCTTACTTCTTTTGATTCGTCACATAAACCTTCACTGCTTCGCGCATGAACTCCGCCAGTTGAGGATGCATTTTGTCGAAGTTCGCCTTGAAGCGCGGGTCGTCGTTGTAGCCGTTGGCGAGGGCCAGGAGCTGGTCCAGGCTCGGGGTCCAGAAGTAGTCCATGTGCCTGCGCCAGCGTCCCACGATTGCCTGCGCCTCGGGGCTGGCTGCACCTTTTGGCATGGCCGCGATCATATCGGTGTAGATGGCATTTCCTTCTGCGAGAATGGCTTCCTTTTTCGCGGCGGAGTAACCCTTCCACTTGCGATTCGATTCCCGCACGGTTTCAGGGTCGTACATTTTCTCAGCCTCAGCGGCATACTGTTCCTGCTCTGCCTCGCTAAAGCCCGCAAATAATCCTTTTTCACTCATGATGATGTTTCCTTTCAAATGATTGATCGTATTGTCCACGGTATGGATCAGCCGGTTCAGGCGCGTCACCTGTGTTTGCAAAGCTTCCTTGTGGCTGTGTAACGCGCCCAGTACATCGAAGTCACGGCGTCCCATGATCTTCTTGATATCCTCGAGCGGCATGCCCAGCTCCCGGTAGAACAGGATCTGCTGCAGCCGCAGCACGGACTCCTCCCCGTAGTAGCGATAGCCGTTCTCGCCCACACGGGACGGCTTGAGGAGCCCGATCTCATCATAATGATGGAGGGTTCGCGGCGTAATACCTGCCAGTTTCGAGAGCTGATTTACCGTGTACATGGCGCTATCTTAAACCCTAACGTAACGTTAAAGTCAAGGGTTTTGAAGAGATTTATGAAAGTTGTTTTCAGGACTACTCGGTGGAAAAGTTAAAACTTTCGCCAGATTATAATGAAGCCATGCAATACTGGCTGTCGACGAGTCCCTGGTATGGAATTATTTTCTGGATCATTCTGTATACAAGCGATTACTACCTGACCCTTTATTCAGCACGCGGGTTCCGCGAGATCGGCCACTTTCACTTCGAAGGAAGTTTTGAATTAACCCCGCAATTTCAAAGGGATATTGATGCGCTCAAACCCATTTCGAAGCGGCATATCATCGCTTTGATCCTATCCAGCCTGTTTTTAGCGCTGATTTGGTGGCTGACCCGCCTCAATTTTTACCTGGAACTGGCCTATCTCTTGTTTTTAGGAATGTTCCTATTAATGGAAGTCGCCATCCACCTGCGCCATTTTCGCAACATCTCTTTGATCCGTACCGCCCGGAAATACGGGGGGATCGAAGGACAGGTCAGTTATAAAAAGTGGTTTTCCTACCGGGTCTCGGCCAACGAATTTTATACATTTGCGGGGTTGTTCCTGATCATTGCAGTACTTACCTACAGCCAGTTTTTTCTTGGCGGCGCCATGACTTGCTTTGCTGTAGGCGTCCGGCATGGCAGGCTGGCCAGAAAAACGAAATATGTGCCAGCGATTGAGTCAAAAACATGAAAATTATCCATGAAGATTCCCAGGTCATTGTTGTCAACAAGCCCGCCGGGCTTTCGGTCCTGCCCGACGGGTGGGAAAAGGACTCCGACTATCTTGTGAAGAGGCTGCAGGAACAATATGGAAAAGTATTTATCGTCCATCGCCTCGACAAGATCACCAGCGGAGTGATGGTCTTCGCCCGGGATGCAGAGACGCATCGTACGCTCAACATCCAGTTTGAAGAACATGAAGCACAGAAGACCTATCATGCGATCCTGGAAGGGAACCTCAGGTGGGAGGAAAAGGTTGTCAAATATCCACTGCGGGCCAACGTGGGACACAAGCATCGGACGGTGGTGGACGATAAGAATGGCAAACCTTCCGAGACGCGTTTTCGGGTTATCAAACGGTACGAAGAGGCGGCTTTGGTGGAAGCGAAGCCCATGACGGGCAGGACTCACCAGATCCGTGTGCACGCCTATGCGTTGGGCCATCCGCTGGTGGAGGACGTCCTGTACGGAGCGCGCGACCAGTACGGGCTTCCGCACCCCATGCTGCACGCGCAAACGCTGTCGTTCCTCCATCCGGGGACAAAGGAGAGGGTGAAATTTTCCGCGCCGCATCCCGCTGATTTCGACGATGCTTTAAAAATCATCGGGGCGGAGTTTTGATCCGCCCCGATGGGTTACGAAATTCTTCTCGCTTCCATGTAGAAGCGCTTCTCGCGTGCCTCCCCCATCGAGAACGTCTTGCGTGGTAAGGCGCCATCCAGGATGACCGTCTTGAACAGATCGGACTTGCTCATGCCGGGCAGATAAAATCCGGCATTGCCCGGCTGGCTTCCCAGCTTGACGGTGACATCCTCGCCGTGGACGTAATCGATCTTCTCCGCACCGCCCTCCTTCAGGAAGACGTCCAGGAAGGATTGCAGCGTGCCGACCGGCAGATTGGAGGATGGACTGGCGATCTCGATCACGCCGAAACCTTTTCCGCCTCCGACGACGCCGATCTTTTGAGTCGGACCTTGAGCAGTATCCACAGCCTCGACCATTTCCTGCGCACTGGCTACAGGGTGATAGGTTAAATTCGTGCCGAACGATTTTTCCAGCTCGGCATAAAGATCCTTCTTCAGGCCGAACAACACACGGTGGATCGGCTCGAATTCCAGTCCTTCGTCATGGACATTTTCGATCTCGACCAGCGCGTAGCGTGCTGGATGATCCATGCCCACCTGCGACTTGATCTTTT
>JBLNAU010000687.1:0-5884 GCA_050259515.1 Syntrophothermus sp. | reverse complement strand
CTCGCCTGCTGCACTGGAGGCTGGGTCCAATGACGGCTTTTCGGTGAGACTGGAGACGGTATAATCTGAGCAGTCGAAAGGATTACTGTTATGATGAACAACCGTCAGCTGGCAGAGACGTTCACGCTCATCGCGGATTTACTGGAGATCAAGGGTGAGATCGTTTACAAGACGCTTGCCTATCGGAAGGCTTCCGAGAGCCTGATGGGCCTTGGGCGCGAGGCGAGCGAATACTGGAAAGAGGGGAAACTGGAGGAGATTCCCGGTGTAGGGAAAGCCATTGCCGAAAAGATCGACGAGCTGCTCCGCACAGGCAGTCTTGGATTCCTGGAAAAACTGAAACAGGAGGTACCGCCCAGCCTGGCAGAATGGCTGCCCATCCCAGGCCTGGGGCCCAAGCGGGCTGCCATGATCTGGAAGACCCTGGGCATTAGCACTTTTGCCGAGCTGCAAGCCGCGGCCAAGGAAGGCAAGCTGCGGGACCTGCCGGGCATGGGCTCGAAATCGGAAGCCGCCATCCTGGCCGGGATCGAATCGCTGGGTAGAAGGTCGGTGCGCATTCCCCTGGGAAAAGCCTATCCGCTGGCGATGGAGATTGCAGATGTGCTCAAAGGCGTGGAGGGTGTCATTGACGTACAGCCGGCAGGCAGCCTGCGCAGGATGCGCTCCACCGTTGGGGATCTGGATATCCTGGTTGCCGGGGAAGATTCAACCGCGGTGATGGATGCGTTCGTTAAGCTGCCGCGTGTCAACCGTATCCTTGGAAAGGGCGAAACGAAGTCGAGCATCGAGTTCAACGATGGCACGCGTGCCCAGCTTTGGGTGCATCCGCCTGAGAAATTTGGGACAGCGCTGGTCTATGCCACCGGGTCAAAGGATCATAACGTCCGCTTGCGCGAGATCGCCCTTGCGAAAGGCTTGTCCCTTTCGGAGCATTCATTTGCAAGGATTAAGGGAAAAGGCGAAATCTTCTGTGCCACCGAAGAGGAAGTATATAAAACACTTGGCCTGCCCTGGATTCCTCCCGAGCTGCGTGAAGACCGCGGCGAGATCCAGGCTGCCAGGGCGAACAAGCTGCCCAAGCTGGTGGAGGTCAAAAATATAAAGGCTGACCTGCAAACCCACTCCAACTATAGCGATGGAAAGCTCACCATGCTCGAGATGGCAAAAGCTGCAGCCAAGCGCGGTATCAAGGTCATTGCTTTCACGGACCACTCGATCAGCCTGGGTGTGACAAACGGTCTGTCCATGGAGCGGCACAAGCTGCAGGCGGCCGAGATCAAAAAAGCTCAAAAGCAATTGGGGGATAAGATCCTGATCCTGCACGCCACGGAGGTGGAGATCAAGGCCGATGGCACGCTCGATTATCCGGATGAATTTCTGGCAACTCTGGATCTGGTCGTGGCGTCGCTTCACACCGGCTTGCGACAGCCGCGTGAAAAGGTCACGCAGCGTCTCCTCAACGCCATCCGCAACCCGCATGTGGATATCATCGGCCATCCCACGGGCCGCCTGATCCCCGACCGGGAGGGAGCGGACCTCGATATGGACGCGATCCTCGCCGCGGCCGCCGAAACGGGTGTGGCCCTCGAGATCAACGCCCATCCCTCGCGCCTCGACCTGGATGACATCTACGCCCGCCGCGCCAAGGATCTGGGCATCCCGATCAGCATCAACACCGATGCCCACTCAGAAACGGACCTGGACGTGCTTCCCTACGGGGTGGCGACCGCCCGGCGTGCCTGGCTCGAGGCCAAGGACGTGATCAATTGTTGGACGAAAGCCAGGTTGTTAAAGTGGTTAAAAAACCGCGGTTAATCGTTATTTGAAGAACTTGGAGATTTTCTTTAGAAGAGGTGTGAGATGATGAAAAATCCCTTTGGCCCTCAACAGGACCCTGGTCTATACTCTTATGTAAATTTGCAGAAACGGATGCTCAAAAATATCCAGGCAGCCCGGGTAAACGATCAGATATTCAGTGTTGTGCAAAAAGCATTCGAAGACGCCTTAAGATCGGAAAATATCCCCCTGTCCTCCCCGGAAAAACAGCGTATGCTGGCTCAGATCATGAAGCAGGTGCTCACCGATATGCTCTCCAGGATGGATGACAACTCCAAATCTTGAAGGGCAGGCGGGGCTCCCTTAACCAGACCTGAACATTTCACCTCTGCTATAATCCTTTCCATGATCCTAGTTACAGGCGCAACGGGATTTATCGGGCGCGCCCTGGTTCGCCATCTTTCTGCAGCGGGTCAGCAGGTCCGTGTGCTTCTCCGCCCCTCCCCCCAGTCCCCGCGTATTCCCAAAGGAGTCCCAGTTGAAGTGGCAGTTGTCGGCCTGAGCGATGAGCGCGGCGTCCGGGCCGCGTTGCGCGGCGTGGACCACGTCTACCACCTCGCCAGCGCGGAATCCCAGGGGCGGCGCGGCAATCTTTTCACCACCGATATCGAAGGAACGCGTACGCTTGCCCAGGCTGCCAGAGATGCAGGCATCCAGCGGCTGATTTTTCTCAGCCATATTGGTGCGGACCGCGCTTCGGCCTTCCCGATCCAGAAATCCAAGGGGATTGCTGAAGAGCACATCCGCCAGAGCGGTGTTCCCTATACAATTATCCGCTCCTCCGTGCTCTTTGGCCCCGAAGACCGGTTTACGAACACTCTGGTTGATTTTATGCGCCGGGTGCCATTTATATTTCCGATTCCCAGCAATGGGCGTTCCCTGCTTCAGCCGTTGTGGGTGGAAGACCTGGTGACCTGCCTGGTCTGGGTCCTGGAAAACCCGGATACCATCAATCATACCTATGAAGTCGGCGGCGCGGAGTATCTGACCCTGCGCCAGGTGCTGGAGACGTTGATGAATGTGACCCACAAGCGCCGCATGATCCTGCCGCTTTCGCCTCCCTATATGCGCGCCCTGATCGTTCTGCTTGATTCGCTCATACCGAATTTCAACATTTCCACCTACTGGCTCGACTATGTGGCTGTCAACCGGACCTGCCCGGTGGATAACCTGCCTCGCAATTTTGGGCTGATGCCCGCCCGGTTTGCCTATCGCCTCGATTATCTTGTGAGCAAGCCGTGGTATACCAACCTTATGGAAAGACTTCAAAAGTCTTTCCGGAGCATACGATGATGTCTGCTCCTGTCATCAAAATTCTCGAATCTCCTGAAGCGATGACATCCGTGGAAGGACTGCAGCGTGCCATATGGCCCGGCAGTGAGACGGATGTTGTCCCCGCCCATATGCTCATTACTGCCATCCACAATGGCGGCCTGGTGGCAGGCGCGTTCGTGGACGAGCGCCTGATCGGTTTTGTGTTTGGATTTCCCGGCATTGAATTCACACCCGATGGGCCTCGCCCGAAGCACTGCTCGCACATGATGGGCATTCTGCCCGAGTACCGCGATACAGGGGTCGGTTTTGCCTTGAAGCGGGCACAATGGCAGATGGTCCGTCACCAGGGTTTGGACCATATCACCTGGACCTACGATCCGCTCCTCAGCCGCAATGCCTACTTGAACATCACCAAGCTGGGGGCCGTCTGCAGCATTTACCGCCGCTCCGAATATGGCGATATGCGCGATGGCCTGAACGCCGGTCTGCCCTCCGACCGTTTCCAGGTGGATTGGTGGATCAATACCCGCCGTGTCGACCGGCGATTGAGTAAGCGCGCCCGCCGCCCATTGAAGCTGGAAAACTTTTCGAAGGCCGAGCTGCAGCCTCTCTATCTGCCGGAGAGACAGGTGGCAGGCTGGCTTCGGCCCCCCGAGCATTTCTCTCCCCTGGATGGAAAACTGGCGCTGGTTGAAATCCCCACAGACTTCGCCGCACTCAAGGACGCGGACTTTTCCCTGGCGCGGGACTGGCGCTTTTTTTCCCGGGAGGTGTTCGAGACTGCCTTTGCTGCCGGCTATATTGTTACTGATTTTGTGTATGACGAAGGCCGCAGCTTTTATGTCTTCACCCATGGTGAAAGTACCCTCGAACACTGATCCCGGCTTTTGAAATTTCAGGACAAACAAATACGCCGCATGTGCGGCGTATTTGTTTGTCGGATGTCTTTGTTTGATTGAGGAGGTCGAAAAATGTAAGAAACAGTTGTCAGATAGCGGTTCACCTCCGAACTTGAGGATTTTCCACTCGCTCCTGCGCATTCATGCCAACTGGATGGTAGGTCGGCTCAGTATAGAGCGGCCGCGTGGATGCGGTAGGTGTGGGCTTCGGCGCAGGTCGCGGATAGGACGAATTAGTGGGAGGACTATAGGTCTCGCTGGCGGAGCGATAGGACGGTCGGTACTGGGATGATCTATCGTCCGCCACGGAAAAAAGGTTCTCTCCGGCAATGGAGAAGGTATTGATCAGCAGAACACGGATCAGCAGAACCATTCCTGCGACAAAGATCGGAACAAAGCGCATCATGGTGGACTGCCCGAGAAGCGCGCCGCCCTGGGCACTGTGATTCAACATGGCCACGGAAACTCCCCACCAGGTAAGCATGGCATTGAACGCGGCCGCCAGGAACCAGGCGCCAAACAGATACCAGACTTCAGCAGGCTCGTCGCGTCCCTTTTCCGGGGTGAAGATGCGGGCGATACCAGCAAAGTCAATTCCACAGAAGGCTAGGGCCAGGATGGTTGCCCACTGGAAGGGTCCAAACGCCAGGTTCCCCAGGATATCTTCGAGTGCGAACACCGTGCTGGAATAGTTAAAGATCTCAAAGGCCAGCAGAGCAAGGGAAATGATCACACCAAAAATAAGGCCTCGCCTTTGGGCGGTGCCTTTGAGCATGGGAGACAGGCTAAGGGACGTCGAACGTTTCATGAGGGCCTCCTGTGACATCACGTCACTGAATCTAATAGGTTAATATTGGATAATCACACTATAGAACATATGTTCTAAAATGTCAAGAGGCAATCATTGAAATTTTGTAATAAAAAGGAAAATTCCCCCGGGCTTTCTTTCTTCACAACCTATACGACCATGCTCCGAACAGAAGAGATGGTCGTATAGGTTCGGCATTATTCCGACAGGGCTTTGTGCACCGCATCCAGCGTTTGCAGGGCGGTCAGGTTTCGCCAGGGCCAGGCACTCTTCATGCGGAACCGATCATCAAAGAAGTTGCGGGCAAAGGTCAGATGAAAGCCATCCCCGCTCAGGCCGTGGTGAGGCAGAGGCTGGACGGCAGCCCAGAAGTTCCAGATCGGGATATCGTAATCATAGGCGATCTGGGCGATGGTGGCGTTAATAGCGTTGTTCCCTTCGAGGTTGTCGGCCTTGGTGGCGATGATGGGCAGGGCGCCGGTCTCGATGATGCGGTCCAGCACGCGGCGCATATACTTGTCATATTCCTCGGCCGGCTTTTCCGACCACCAGGTCTCCATGCTGACGATCACAATGGAGGGCCGCCACGTGCGCAGCTCGCAGTCGAGCGGCGATTCGCCTGCCTTGCAGGATTTGGGATCGGCGCGCAGCGGCGAGATCACCGCCGCGGCATTGAATCCGCCCTTGACCGCCAGGCTTTTGCGGGAGAACGATCCCTGGTAGTAATCAATGGTCGGCTTCAGGTAGGCATACTGGTCGCCAAGGCTGTATTCGCCCGGATTGTCGAATGCCGACATGAAATAGGAGGAGACGTTCTGGCAATCGCCGATGATGGAAAAATGGGTCGGGTCGGTGCCCTGGGATAAGCCATATTCGTAAATGGCGCGCGCCCGGTCGCTGACTCCGGCAGGTACCACTGGAATATCCTTCCAGGCATCCGTCGGCAGAGGCGCTTTTCGCCCGGGCGTGGAGATGGGCGCCGGGGAGGCAGGTAAGGTGGAAGCGGGGGAAGCCTCAGGGGCGTTCGCCGTCCGGGTTAGAGGGACAGTGGTCGGCTGGGCCC
>JBLNAU010000686.1:0-7691 GCA_050259515.1 Syntrophothermus sp. | reverse complement strand
CGTGCTGAAAAGATCCGGGCACGTTTCCACATGCACGGTCAGGCCGCTTGCGCCGGCTTTGGCAAAGGCCTCGATATATTTCTCGGGGTTTTCGATCATTAAGTGCACATCGAGAGGCAATTTGCTGGCGCGCCGGCAGTGCTGCACGATGAACGGTCCCATGGTGATATTGGGGACAAAGTGACCATCCATGACGTCCACATGCAGCCAGTCCGCGCCGGCCTCTTCGCAGGCGGCGATCTCCTGGCCCAGATGGATGAAGTCGGCGGACAGAATCGAAGTAGAGATCACATATTGTTTTGACATATTTTAAAAACTCAGGTGACAGTTTGTTTTGGACTGTCACCTAGTTTAACGAGGATTGTACAGAAAATATATGTATATCCAGAATGGGACCAGGCCGCCCACCATCAGCAGCACCAGCAGGCCCAGCACCACGGCTCCCCAATCGACTTCCTCAAAGGTCACGTCCGGAGCCGTATGGAGAACGGGGTCGGGTTGAGGTGGAGGGGGCATGGGCACTGGCCGCGGCTCAGGCGCCCTGGGTGCAGGGGCGGCGGCCGGCTGGGGAACCGTCTCCGGCTGGCGATAGGTGGTTACCGCTTCGGGCGTGAGGTTGAGTGCCGCTGTGGCCGGGATATCCTGCTGGGTGCCAAAGCGCAGGAGGACGCGTCCCAACTGGTCCGCGGTGCGGTAACGGGCAGCCGGTTCCTTCGAGAGCACCTTCATTACGATCTGCTCCAGTGCAGAAGGGATATCCGGCACATACTCGTGCAGCGGAATGGGATCCGCCTGGAGGTGCAGGAGCGCCAGCTCCTCACTGGTGGGAGCCGTAAAAGGCAGGGCACCGGTGAGCACTTCATACAGAACGATACCCAGCGAGTAGACATCCGACGCCGGTGAGGGCGCTTCGCCAACCGCCTGCTCGGGGGAAAAATACTGCGGCGAGCCCCACACGACATCCGCCCGCTCATCGGGCAGGATCGTGGAGAGGGCGCGGGCAATCCCAAAGTCGGTGACCTTGAGGCGGCCATCGGGCGTGACGATCATGTTATGCGGCTTGATGTCGCAGTGGACCAATCCGGCGCGGTGGGCATACCCGATTCCGGCGCAGGCCTGCACGATCAACGGGATGGCCTCCTCATAGGGAAAGCGCCCGCGCTGGCGCAGGAGAGTCTTTAAGTCCTTGCCCGGGACATATTCCATGACGATGAACAGCTGGCCCAGGTCAAGACCGAAATCATGGACGGTGACGATGTTGGGATGCGAAAGGTTGGCTGCAGCACGCGCCTCCTGCCGGAAGCGCTGCTGGAAGGATTGGTCCTGCGAGTACTCCTCATGCAGCAGCTTGATCGCCACATAGCGTTCCAGCATAAGGTCGCGCGCCCGGAAGACATCCGACATGCCGCCATGACCCAGGCGCTCGAGCAATTGATAACGATTGTTGAGGACGATCCCTTCTTCCATGATGGAAAGATTATACCAGTCCCCCTCCCAGCCCTCCTCCATTTTCCAGCGAACTTCTGTTGGAAAATGGAGGAGGGTGCCAAAGGCGGGTAGGGGTCGGGTTATAATCCTGTTCATGCGAAGCGGCGTTGTTGTGTATAACCCTGCAGCGGGACGGTTCCCCGTGGTGCCGTTCATCAAGTCAGTGGTCGAGGAGCTGGAATCTGCAGGATGGAAGGCGGAAGCAGTCGCGACTCAAAGCGGTCCGCACACCATCGAGCTGGCGAGACAGGCCGCGGCCGAGAAAAAAGATGCGGTGTTCGCGGTCGGCGGCGATGGGACGATCGGGAATGTCGTCAACGGGCTGATCGGCTCTGAGACCGCTCTCGGCGTCCTGCCGGCCGGAACGGCGAATGTCTGGAGCATCGAGCTGGGTTTGAGTCCCTTCAGCTGGACGCGCCCGTGGGTGCTGCGAAAAAACGCCTCCCTGCTTGCGAACGCGCCGTCGTTCTCCATCGATGTAGGGATGTGCAACGAATACTCCTTCATGATGTGGGCGGGCATCGGGCTGGACGCGATGGCCATTCATGCCATGGAGCCCCGCATCCGGCTTGAAAAATTATTCAACGCGCCCGAATTTGCGGCAAAGACAGTCCTGCAGGCGGCACAGTGGAATGGCATCCGTTTACGCCTGTGGGCCGATGGTCAGGAAGTGGAAGGGAATTACATCCTTGCGGTTTCGACGAATATCCGCCACTACTTGGGCGGCCTCTCCAAGCTGTCGCCGGACGCGTATCTCGATGACGGCCTGCTCGATATCTGGCTGTTCAGTGGGAACAATTTGGGCGATGTGCTGCGTCATTTCTATGACATGTGGCGCGGCCTGCATGTCACCTCCGATATGGCACGCTGTATTACGTTTCGCAGTTTGCACATCGAAGCCGAAGCGCCCTACCTGATCCAGACTGATGGTGAGCCACGCGGCGCGGCCCAGAACGCGGAGATCACCGTCCGGCCGCGCGCATTGCGCATCCTGATGCCGCCGCGCGGCATGAACCTGTTGCAGAATGTCTCATTGAAGAGTGTAAATGAACCTTCGCCCGTACCTTAATCGATGGGTTTTTCTGGGAGCCATCGTGCTTGCCGGATTATTGACCCTTTTCACCGCCATCTCGATCGGGTTGACATCGGCACGTCAAAACCAGAACGTGGGGTTTCAGCCCGCGGACCTGACCGTGATCGCCGCACCGACCTCCACCTCCAGCGCACCACCGACGGCGACCATCGATCCCTTTGCACCCACGCCTGCTCCAACCGGGATTGCCGTTGGAAACTATGTCCAGATCAAAGGAACGGAAGGCGAGGGCCTGCGCATCCGCTCACAGCCGGGACTGAATGGAGAGCTGCAATTCATGGGTAACGACTCGGAGGTCTTCGTTGTTAAAGATGGTCCGAAGGAAGTGGATGGGTTCACCTGGTGGTACCTCGTGGCGCCATATGACGAGACGCGCGCCGGCTGGGCGGCAGCGGATTTCTTGAGTTATGTACCGGCGCCATAACCTCACCCCCGGCCCCTCTCCTACAAGGAGAGGGGAGAAAGATTGAATATGAACGAAAAACCAACTGGCATTACTGCGAATAAAAAGAACAAGGAATTTACGGTCACCTGGGATGATGGGCATACCAGCGTGTATCCGTTTGAATTACTGCGGGCGGCCTGTCCGTGTGCGTCGTGCCGCGGCGGGCATGAGAACATGCGCTCCGAGCCGGATCCGGACGTGTTCGACACGCATCTCGGCGATTCCCCTTCCACGCGGATCAGCAACGTGGTCGCGGTGGGCTCCTATGCATTGACCATCGTCTGGGAGGACGGTCACGATTATGGGATCTACAACTGGCATTATCTGCGGGCGCTGTGTCCCTGCCCGGAGGACCGGGCGAAGTATGGGAAGAAGTAAAGAGACAAAAAGCGACTGGTGTTCCAGTCGCTTTTGTGAATAGTGAGACATGAGTGTATTGAACGGCGCATGGCAGACAAAGAGAAATCTTATAAATACATCAACTTCACATAATAAAAAGCATCCAGAGCACGTATAAATAAAAGGCAATCATTGCTTTCCATCGTTTATCCCTGGAAACAAGGATTAATAGAGCCTAAAAGCTGCCGGACATTTTTGCGCCTCGGTTATAATCGCTTCGCTTTCATTGCTCTTCGGGGTTCAGACTTCGAAAGAGAAAGTTTCAAATGAAAATCCTGACAGTCCTGACATACTATCGCCCGCACACCTCCGGGCTGACCATCTATGCCGAGCGCCTCGCCAGGGCGTTTGCGAAACGCGGTCACCAGGTGACCGTGATGACCACCCAATACGATCCATCGCTGCCGCGCGAAGAGAGGCTGGATGGCGTACAGATCCTGCGCGTGCCGGTCCTGGCGCGCGTCAGCAAGGGGGTGCTTGCCCCGACATTTGGCCTGGTTGCAACGAAACTTGTTGCCAGCCACGATGTTGTACAGATGCACCTGCCGCAGTTCGACGCACCGGGCGTCGCCATGCGCGCCCGCCTGCTCCGCAAGCCGGCAGTGCTCACCTATCATTGTGACCTGCTGCTGCCGCCAGGGGCCTTTAATCGCCTGGTCAACACGGTGGTGGATTTCCAGAACAACATGGCCGGCAGACTGTCCAATCATATTGTGACCTACACCCAGGACTACGCTGACCACTCTCCCTATTTATCCCGCTACCAATCCAAGCTGACGCCGATCCTGCCGCCGGTTGAGCTGCCCGCTCCGCTGCCGGGCGCGGTCCAGGCTTTTGCGGCGGAACACCGCATCCACGAACGACGTCCTGTCATTGGGATGGCAGCGCGCTTTGCCGCGGAAAAAGGCGTAGAGGTGCTGCTGGATGCACTGCCCCTCATCTTGAAGAAATATCCAAATGCACAGGTCCTGTTTGCAGGCACCTACCAGAATGTGATGGGCGAGCAGGCCTATTCCGACCGGCTGATGCCGCGCATCCGCGAATACGAGCAGGCCGGTCACTGGACGTTTCTGGGCAACCTGGACCCGGTGGAGATGGCCGCCTTTTATCCCAACCTGGATGTATTGACCGTCCCGTCGCTGAACTCCACGGAGGCGTTCGGTCTCGTGCAGATCGAAGCGATGATGAATGGCGTGCCCAGTGTCCCATCGGCGCTGCCCGGGGTGCGGCAGCCCGTACGGATGCATGGAATGGGTTGTGTATCAAGGATCGGCGATTCTGCCAATCTGGCGGAGTGCATCCTGGAGGTCCTGGATGACCCGAAGAGATTCCGCGGAGATATTGAATCGATCAAGACATCCTACAGACCGGATTCGATCGCTGCAGAATATGAAAAGCTGTTCGAGGGCCTGATGCGGAAAGGAAGCTAAGCATGGAATCGCTGGGAATCACCCCGGGGCTGGGTATTGTGGAATTGTCCGTCGTGATCGTGTTGATCGGTCTTCCAATCATTTCATTGATCGATCTTGCAAGGAAAAAGTTGCCCGCAATTCCTCTGGCGATCTGGGCTGTTTTGATTTGTGTTGTTCCCATCATGGGTTCGATCGCCTACTGGATCATCAGACCCACTGCCGAGAGTCAAGCTTGAACAAGGATTTTTTATATTTACAACTACGCGACCTTCCCTACTTTCGCGCATTTCTGCGCGCCGTGGAAAGTACGTACTACCAGAACCTGCCGATGACCACGCCCATCTATGATGTGGGCTGCGGCGACGGTCATTTTGCATCCCTGACGTTTGACAGGAAGATCGACGTGGGCCTCGATCCCTGGCATGGACCCATCCATGAGGCCAAAAAGTATGGCGCCTATAAATCGCTGGTAGAGGCGGATGGTGCGAAGTCACCCTTCCCTTCGGAATATTTTGCCAGCGGGTTCAGCAATTCCGTCCTCGAGCATATCCCACATATCGACGCGGTGCTGGCCGAGACGGCCCGTGTATTAAAGAAGGACGCGCCCTTTTACTTCTGCGTGCCCAACACACGCTATCTGAGCGAGCTCTCGATCTCGCACCTTTTGGGAACGGGCTATACCGAGTGGTTCCGGAAGATCTCCCGCGTCAGCCACGCAGACGAGCCGGACGTCTGGCAGGGACGCCTTGAAAAAGCGGGCTTTACGCTTGAACGCTACTGGCATTACTTCCCGCCCGAGTCCATGCGCGTGTTAGAATGGGGCCATTATTTTGGCATCCCCTCGGTTTTTGCACGCATTCTGACCGGCCGATGGATCATCGTACGCGAGCCATGGAACCTGTGGCTGACCAAAAAGTACGTGAGCAAATACGCATCCCCCCAGCCCGTACAGAATGGGACATTCACGTTTTATATCGCGAGAAAGAGGTAGATCAGCAAACAAGTACACAAGCAGAAATTTGCTTTTCCTTGTGTACTTGTTTACTTGTATACCTGTGTACTTAAACCATGTCCTTCGACGAAAAGTACTTTTCCACGCATACCTATGCCAATGTCACATTCGCCAAGTACAGCATGTACTGGTGGTCGAATCGCTTTAACGCGATCCTGGCGCGGCGGTACGGAAGGCACGGGGCACGCCTGCTGGAGATCGGCTCCGGCATGGGCCACCTGGTCGGCCAGCTGGAGGATACCTTCGAGACGTATGGCATGGATCTGAATCATTGGGCGGTCACGCAATCGAAATCCGTTGTGGATAAAACTCAGCTGCAGACTGCCAGCGCACAGGAGATCCCCTATAAGGACGGCGCTTTTAACGTTGTGATCATCAAGCACATCGTGGAGCACCTGCCCGATCCTCAGAAGGCCATCCAGGAGATCGGGCGCGTCACGGAACCCGGCGGAACGTTGATCCTTGCCACGCCAAATCTCGACTCATTGCTCAAGCCGTGGAAGGGCGACCGGTGGATCGGTTATCAGGATCCCACCCATATCTCGCTTAAGCATCCTGCCGAGTGGCTCGAGTTTATCCGCGGTGCCGGCTTTCGTCCGCTCAAGGTTTTTTCAGATGGCTTTTGGGACGTCCCGTACATCCGCTATGTGCCCGGACAGATCCAAAAGTTATTCTTCGGCTCGCTCGGCGGATTGCAGGCGATTAGCGGAGTGATCTTCCTTCCCCCGCGCTGGGGAGAAAGTATTTTAGTGATTGCAAGAAAACAGTCGGATCAAGACCTTGCGAAGGCTGGGATGATTCGGTAGCACATCCTGACAAATATCCCTCGCGAGGTTTATGCCAATAAGAGAAAAGAAATGAGTGAGGAGAATCAGAACCCCGGCCAGTATCCCCTGGGCGAACCCAGCGTGCTGGACTACGTTAAGTCACTGCTGCGCTTCAGCAGAGGTGAGCGGATTCACATCCCTGATGGAGAGCAAGCAGTTGTCAATGAGCAGCCATCAGCAGTCAGCCAGCAGGATTTGATCGCAGTCGCTCCAGCCGAACAGGTTATGGAGGAGGCAAGGGGTGCGCCAAACCCTGAAACATCCCAGCCGGAAAACGTTTCCCCCGCCTTCCCCTGGCGCTCACTGCTGGCTTTATTCCTTGGGTTGATCGGCCAGAAATTTTTCGAGCCCCCTCCGACGAACTATCCCCTTGGATATGTCTTCTATATCGGCGCGTTCATCCTGCTCGCCTGGTCCATTCGCCGCGGGGAGTGGAACCTGTATCCGCTGGCGCCGCTTTCGCAGGGGAACGATCCGCAGACCTACCGGCCCGTCACATTGATCATCAGCCTACTGCTGGGCATCTCGGCTTTCCTTTTACTGGGCAATAATTTATTTACAGCTCTCAATTTCATCCTCTGGATTGCAGCGGTCATCTCCTTCCTCTGGTCGTTCTGGCTGCGCCGCACCAGGACCAATTCGGTAGAAGGATATCCGGCCGCGCCTGAGCATGGCGGGCGAAAAATACGCGTTTCCATCTGGACGGTCCTGCTGGTTCTGTCCACGATGGTCATTTTTTTCTTCCGCTTTTATCAGACCCAATCCGTACCGCCCGAGCCGTTCAGCGACCATGCCGAGAAGATCCTGGATGTCTATGACGTTTCACAAGGGCAGACCCATATCTTCTTCCCGCGCAACACCGGGCGGGAGGCCATCCAGATGTACTGGACCCTGCTTGTTGCCAAAGTCTTCGGCACCGGCCTTTCCTTCCTCAGTCTGAAGCTTGGCACAGCCATCCTCGGTTTTCTGACCCTGCCCTTCATTTATTTATTGGGCAGGGAGGTCGGTGGGAAGC
>JBLNAU010000685.1:0-6453 GCA_050259515.1 Syntrophothermus sp. | reverse complement strand
CAGGATTTTGCCCAGAGCACCGGCTACGTACCGGACTCCATCCTTGCCACACCGCTGATCTCGGCCGATGACCGGGTGATTGGTGTCATGGAAGTGCTCGATAAAAAGGATGGTACCTCCTTCGACATGAAGGATATGGAATTGATCGGCGTTTTTGCCCAACAGGCCGCCATGGCCATTGACCAGTCCCAGCAGGTGGATCAGATCCACGAGACGCTGGTGCGCGGGTTGAAGCGCCTTGCCAGAGCAGACAGATCGGCACCCTCCCCGGAGCTGCAAAACGTGCTGAGCCGGTCCCTGGAAAAGAACGAAGAGACAACCGACCTTCTCGAACTGGCCGATCTCTTCAACCAGATCAGCGCTCTGGGCGATGCAGAGAGAAAAGCCTGCATGCAGGTATTGAGCGTGTTTGCTGAATATCGCAAGTCTACTTCCACGTATCGCAGGTTCAAATAAATGTCCGAGGAAACCATTCGTCCTGCCTGGTCACAGTCCTTCACACCGGAAGCCATTCGGGAGCTTCTGGCGCAGGGTCCTTTTGCAAGGATCACCCCGGCCTGGGCCTGGGGCGACAGTACCGGCCGGGGGATGCGGGTGGCGGTCGTGGACAGCGGCGTGGAATACGACCACCCCGCCCTGGGGGATTGTGTGCGCGGGGGCGTCGTCGTTGAATATGATGCGAAAGCGGAGAATCAGTTCCGTTACAAGCCTGATCCCAAACCTGTGGACGTCTCCGGGCATGGCACGGCCTGCGCCGGAATTATCCATTCCATTGCGCCCGAGGCGGAAATCTACAGCGTGCGCGTGCTCGGACGGAACATGGGCGGCCGCGCCATCCAGTTTGCGGCCGGCTTGGATTGGGCGATCGAAAACGATATGCAGATCGTCAACCTGAGCCTGAGCACCTCGCTGGAGGAATTTTTTGGTCTTTTTCATGATTTGGCGGACCAGGCTTATTTCAAAAACATGAACCTGGTCTCTGCCGTAAATAACATGCCCGAGCCCAGTTACCCATCCCTGTATTCATCGGTGATCTCGGTCGCGGCGCATGAGGGTAAGGATCCCTTTACCTACTACTACAATGTCACGCCACCGGTTGAATTTGGCGCGCCAGGCATCGATGTGGAGGTTGCCTGGAACAAAAAACAGTATCTTATCTGTACGGGCAATAGTTTTGCAGCACCGCATATTACAGGCATTACGGCACTGATCCGGGCCAAGCATCCAGATCTGACTCCCTTCCAGGTCAAGACGGTCCTGCTCTCCTGTGCTGCCAATACAAAACGACAGAACAAAGCCTAGCTCGACCAGGCATGTATTGTTGGATAAAGAAGAAATGGATGCATCCTTGCAGTTGGTCTCGGAGGAGTCGCATGGAGTAGATGGAACAGTCAACAAGATGGACAGAACACAAGCTACTCTCGAAGCCGCCGACAGGAGATAAAAGTCTATGACGGGTCGATCCCCCTCCGCCTCCCCGTTTGCGATTTTCCAGAATCGGAACTTTTCGCTGCTCTGGACCGGACAGCTCGTCTCGACCATGGGCAGCGCCCTGTCCTCTCTGGCAGCTTCGATCTATGTCTACCGCCTGACGGGCTCTGCGCTGAGTGTGGGACTGATGCTCATGGCAACCGCCGCGCCCAGCCTGTTGGTGGGCCTCTTCGCCGGTGTCTTCGTGGACCGCTATGATCGGAAAATGATCATGATTCTGGCAGACGTTTTCCGTGCCGTTCTGATCGCGCTCATCCCTGTGCTTGTTCCTCTCAATGTGGCCTGGCTGTATGTGATGGTCATGCTTACCAGTGCCATTGGCCAGTTCTTCGATCCGGCTCATGAAAGCGTCCTGCCTGAGGTTGCAACTGACGAGGAGCTGGCTGCCGCCAACGCAATGATGGCGATTAGCTCCTTCGGCTCGACCGCCGTGGGATTTGCCGCAGCCGGATTGATCGCCTCGGCAGCCAGCATCAACTGGGCCTTTTATCTGGATGCGGCCTCCTTCATCTTTTCGGCCATCTGTGTGTACCTGATCCGCGTCCGGTCCATTCGGCCGGAGGAGGATACCAGCGTCTCCCTCGTGGTCAGGAATCTTCGAGCGGGCGTCCGGCAGCTGTTTGGCACGCCCATCCTGCGGGAGCTATTTTCGGTGCAGGTGGTGGTGTTGATCTCCTTCGGTCTGGCCAACACACTGCTCCTGCCTTTTGCTTTAAGCGCCCTGGGAGCGACCGAATTCGAGTATGGCCTGCAGGAAGGACTGACCTCCCTGGGATTTGTGGCGGGCAGCCTGCTGATGGCCAAGATATTTGATCGTCTGCATGCCGGCGCATGGACGGCCATCAGTTTCCTTGGCATGGGTTTGGTCGGAGTCGCCTATTCATTCGTTCACTCGGTGCCGCTGGCGATTCTCCTGATCACATTCTCGGGCCTCTTCAACGCGCCATCCTCCATTGCAAGGCGCGTGATCGTCCAGCGCAATACACCTGCAGAAATGCGCGGCCGGGTGAGCAGCGCCTTTTTTGTCGCCCGGGATGTGTTGTTCCTGATCGGCATGGGAGCGGCGGGCCTGGCAGATTACCTGGATGTACGCCTCTTGTATCTCATCAGTGCATTGATGCTGGTCGGTGCGGGGCTGGTGATCATGTTCCTGCCTCATTTAGGACAATCCCGCGTCCAGTGGAGGCGGACCCTTGATCTGTTGAGAGGAGTCGAGGCGGCGCCCAGGCTTGGGGCAGGGCGGCCCGCCACAACATCTGAGGTAGACCGGTTTATCAGTCATATGCCTGAGCTCGAGGGGATGGATGCCAAGCGGAAGGCGCGACTGGCTTCATCCATCCTGGTGGCCGAGGCACCGGGCGGGAAGGTGATCACTTTTCGCGGGGAGGCAAGTGATGTGGCTTATTTCATCCTGAAAGGCAGTGTGGGGGTTGGCTATCTCGCACAGGACGAGTATGTCATCCTGAATTATCTGCACGAGGGCGATTTCTTTGGGGAAGTGGCCGCGCTGACCGGCATGACCCGCACGGCCAATATCATTACCGAGGAGGAGAGCGAATTCCTGATCCTGCCTTCAAAGGTAATTAGGGAGCTGGCCAGGGAACATCCGGCCCTGAATATCAGGCTTCACACGCTGATCGGCGAGCGCCTGAGCCAGACCGAGCTGCCGCGCGGCACAGGTTTTGACCAGCAGTTATTGCGCGAGCTGCGCACCACCCAGCCCGATCCGCCTAACGAGCCTGTTTCGGCTTGAGATGCTGAGGCCCCGGAAGGAGAAAGCATGTCCCCCAAAATCCTGATTGTGGACGATGAGCTCTTCAACGTGGACTACCTGGAACAGGAGCTTGCAGATCTGAACTATGAGACCATCAGCGCCCGGGATGGGCAGGAGGCGCTTGAGAAGATCCACTCTGAATGCCCGGACCTGGTGTTGCTCGACATCATGATGCCCGTCATGGACGGCTTTACCGTGCTGGAAAGAGTCAAAGCAGACCCGGCCGTTCGGGATATCCCGATGATCGTTATCTCGGCTGTGAACGATCTGAAGAGCGTCGTACGGGGGATTCAGTCCGGAGCAGAGGATTATCTGCCCAAACCTTTTGAACCCATCCTGCTGCAGGCCCGCATCGCTGCCTGCCTCGAGAAAAAATCCCTGCGCGACCAGCAGCGCAAGCTCCTGCATACTTTTGCCAGCAAGGAAGTCGCCGATCTGTTGATGGCAGATGGTTTTTCTCTGGGCGGGAAGCGCATCGATGCCAGCATTATGTTTACCGATATCCGCTCCTTTACCACGTTGAGTGAGAAAAGCGATCCCGCGGATACCATCGAGATGCTCAATAGCTACTATGCCGCCATCTTCGAGCCGATCTCCTGCCATGGCGGCATTGTCAACCAGATTATCGGGGATGGGTTGATGGCCCTTTTCGGAATCGTCCGCAGGAAGGAAGACCATCGCCTCCTGGCAACGAACGCGGCTTTGGGGATCCTGGATGCCTTGAAGCTCTTCAATGAGGGACGCCTGACGGCGGGCAGGGACCCCATCCGAATCGGGATCGGCATCGCCAGCGGTCCGGTGATCGCGGGCTATGCCGGCACCCAGCACCGCGCCACCTATACCTGCGTTGGCGATACGGTCAATCTGGCAGCCCGCATCGAGGCACATACCAAAGTCGCAGGCAGGCCGATCCTGATCGATTCATCCACGCAGCAGGGTGTGCCCTCCACCCTTCGAACGGAGCACCTGGGTCCGGTGCTGTTCAAGGGAAAAACAGTTCCCAATGAAATCTATGCAGTAGAAGCTGGGTGATTGTCCCCACCACAACGACAGCATTGCTTTTGTCATTCACCCCTATTGACTTTAACGGAAGCGGATCTTATTATTTGGTCCATCCAGCACAGGGAGTGCCGCCAAACATTTCCACCAGCAGGATGGATTTACCAGTATGCAGCGCAGTGAGGAGCAGAGGATATGGCAAAAAAGTCATCAGCCTTGGATAAGGCTATTAAGAAGAGGGGAAGCGCATCCAGAGGGATGAAATTTCAAAGTCCAAAAGAGGAAACTGGATATCTTATAGAACAAGTCCGCGCCCTGGCTTGGGAGGGAAAACATGCCCGGGCGATCGAGCTTGCTACTGAGGCTCTATCCCATTCGAAAATCAAACCCGCCGAGCAAATGAATCTACTCGACCTGCGCGCGGAATCCTACCTGGTTCAATTGAAGTATGATCTTGCCGAAAAAGATGTCATGGAGATGGAACGACTCGCAAAGGCGGAAAACAAACCAGCCTTAAAAGCACAGGCCTTGGTCCGCAAAGCAAATCTGCGAGCCTGGCAGGACAGGGTAGAAGATACCCAACGGACAGCAAAATCAGCGCTGAAGTTCGCCCGCCTAAGCAAACAGAAATACCTTGAGGCAGAATCTCTATTCTGGCTGGCATGGTATGGACCGAATGATATTTGCCTAAGACTTGCTCAACAAGCAGCCGATCTATATCTTTCCCTTGACTTACCCTCCCGGGCAGGCAGGGTATTAAATATGGCCACCAGTAGATATATTAATCTTGGAAAATATGAAGAAGCTCGCCGGCTTATATATTCTGCTTTAAAGTACTGCTAACGGGAAGGAGATAATGTAGGGAAGGGATGGGCGCTGTCTCTTTTGTCTTTTCTGGAAAGTGACATCGGTATTGGACTCAAATTTCTAAAACAAGCACATCAGGCATACGAAGCAGCGGGCCATGTAGTAGGTATGACGGTAGTTGCTAATAGTCTTGGCTACAAATTTTCCCAACTCGGGTTGTACCCAAGAGCAATGCGCTTTTACCGCAGAAGTTTTGAAAATAATCGGGCTTGGAGTATTCCATTAAGCAATATTACAAATATCGAGATCGAGTTGCAAGACATGGACCATGCACGACAGCATGTTGCAGAAGTGCGTTCCATTACGAAAATAAAATTTGTTATGGATTTTGTTGAGGAGCTTGCCGGGCGAATCGCTCTTCTTGATGGGAAACCAAAAGCCACCATCCGCCATTTCAAAAGTGCCATCAAAATCTCCCATGATGCCGAACCAATAAGAGAGGTAGGTGAGTTGGCTTTGCTCGGTCAGGCATACCTTGCAAACGGCAATCTCACTGCAGCTTTGAAAGCCACTTCCCAGGCTGTGAAGATGCATCGTGCTCTGGGCTTTCCTACAGTAGACGATCATCCTTCCCAGAATATCTGGTGGCGTCATAAGCTTGTATTACAGGCGAATGGGAAAACAACAGAAGCCAGGGAAGCTCTTAAAACAGCATATGACTTTCTGCTGCATGGAATTGCCAGCATTCAGGATGAAGGTCTGCGCCGCAATTATCTTAACAAAGTTTTCATCAATCGGGAGATCGTCCAGGCTTGGGTTAAGGAAAATGCACAACGTAAACTGCCCAAAGAGCAGCTTTTTGCTCATCTCGCTCATGAGTCGAGTCTTCGTGAGCCTTTCCAGCGTTTGGCAGAAATAAGTCTGGAACTCAATACACTGCATGATGTAAAGGAGATCCGAGCTTTTCTCGTCGAAGAAGCCACCGAGCTCAGCGGCGGCGAGCGCGTGATGTTGATCTTGGAAAAGGAAGGCAAGCTGGAGGTGGCAGAATCCCTGCTCCCACGCGGAGAAGATGCCGGAAAAGTTCTCACTTCCATCCGCAAACACCTCCATCAAGCCCGCATCACACGAACAACTCGGCTCATCGCACCCAATCATCAATCATCAATCTCCAATCAAAAATCGAGAATCATCGCCCCCCTCATCGCCCAGAACCAGGTTTTCGGCTGCCTCTACGTGGACATGTCCACCCTCTACGGCACCTTCGACGAGACCGACCGCGACATGCTTGGCATGCTGGCCAACCAGGGTGCCGTCGCTTTGGACAATGCCGGGCTGCTCGAGTCTTTGGAGCATAAAGTTCAGGAACGAACCGCAGAACT
>JBLNAU010000684.1:0-3390 GCA_050259515.1 Syntrophothermus sp. | reverse complement strand
ACCGATACGACGATCACGGGATGGGAGACTTCCCTCACCTCTTCCCTGGAAAGAGATGAACGCATTGCACTTGATTTCACTTCCCCGGATGGATTGGGAACGGTTGAAGCCAGGTCTGTTCTTCTGGCGACAGGGGTGCGCGAAAGGCCGCGTGCCGCCCGGCTGGTACCCGGGTATCGGCCGCAGGGTGTCTTTACCACCGGCTCTCTTCAGCGATTCGTATATGAACATCGGTTGCCCGTCGGAAAGCGAGCCGTGATCGTTGGCGCAGAACAGGTAAGTCTCTCTGTGGTGTTGACATTGATGCACGCGGGAGTGAAAGTCCTGAACCTGATTACAGAGCTGCCGCGTCACCAGTTCTATCTACCTCTTTTTCTGCCTGCAAAAATCCTGTATGCCGACCTGCTGGCTCGGTCGCCCGTCCTTACGAACAGCCGGGTCTCCAATATCTTTGGCCGCCAGCGCGTGGAAGGCATTGAGGTGACCGACCTTGCCTCTGGACGAACCCGGACCATCGAGTGTGACACAGTGATCTTCACCGGTGACTGGATCCCCGAGAATGAGCTGGCAAGGCGGGGCAATGTACGGACGGAAAAGCCGTCCCTGGGACCCCAGGTGGATTCCTTGTACCGTACATCGAGGGCCGCTGTATTTGCCGCAGGCAATCTGCTGCGCGGCGTGGAGACAGCGGACTGGGCCGCGCTGGAGGGCCGTGCCGCAGCCCGGTCCGTGGCCCGCTATTTGGAGAACCCCACCTGGAACGGGAGCCGGCTCGAGGTCCACTGTGAGCCGCCTCTCGCCTGGATCTGCCCAAATATCCTGAGTCCCGATGCAGGCGTGAACGGCTTTCGATTCCGGTCGAGCGAGTTCCGGCAGAATGCTCAACTGCAACTAACCCAGGGCGGCCGGGTTTTGTATCACAGGAAATCAGGCCGCCTGAAGGCCAATACATCCCTGGCTCTAAGCGGTGAATGGATCGAAAAAGTGGATTTTTCAGGGGAACCTGTAAAACTTGTCGTACAGCCGTGAGTCATGGTAAAGTAGGAAACGCCGCTGCCAGCTTCTACTTTACCGGAACCGTTCCACCTCATTGGAGTGAACATGCAAATCGCACTTGTCATCGGTTCGACCATTTCAACGATCAAGGATGAAGCCATCCGCGGCCGCAAACTGCTCATCGTTCGCAAGGCGGATACGGCCGGCAACATGACGGGTGACCCGTTCGTTGCCGTGGATACGGTCAGCGCAGGGGCTGGAGACCTGGTTCTTATCACCGATGGTTCCTCCGCCCGTTTCACCTCCCAGACCAACAACACACCGGTGGACGCGGTCATCGTCGGCGTGATCGACTCGCTCGAGCTGGGGGGAGAGGTAACATACAGGAAACAATGAATTGATCCACCCGTTGGGGATGGCGGCCGCCGTCTCCTACGGGTGGAATGATTTTATTCATGGCCGAATCGCGCGACCTGCTCTCTGTCGGTGTGGATGTGGGTACGACCACCACCCAAATCATCTTCTCGCGCCTTAATCTTCAGGATGTCTCCAGACCGGGCCAGATCCCACGCATCAACATCACAGACCGAAAAGTGATTTATCAAAGTCCGATCGTGTTCACCCCGCTGATCGATTTCGAGACCATCGACGCGGATCGTTTGAACGAGATCGTGCGCCGCGAATATTCGACCGCCGGGGTGGATCCCAGCCAGGTGGAGACGGGCGCGGTCATCATCACCGGCGAGACCGCCAAGAAAAAGAACGCCGACGAAATCCTGCGGGCCCTCTCGGGCTTGGCGGGTGAGTTCGTGGTCAGTGTTGCAGGGCCGAATGTGGAAAGCCTGATCGCGGGCAAGGGAGCCGGTGCAGCCGATTATTCGCAAAAGAATTACGCGACGGTTACAAACATCGATATCGGCGGCGGCAGTGCCAACAGCGCCACCTTTCGCGGCGGCAACCTGATCGGCGCCGCGGCTATGAATTACGGGGGACGCATTCTGGAAGTCGAGAATTCCACGGGCCGTGTGAGGCATATTGCTGAGCCTGCCCAAAATATTTTGCAGGACCTGGGTATAAACCTGAACGTCGGTGATTCTCCATCGCTGGAAGTGCTGCGCCGTTTTACCGACCGCATGGCCGATATGACGGTTGAGCTGATCGAAGGCACATCCTCGCCGCTGGCACAAAAGATCTATCTGACGCCGCCTATCGGCGCCTCGGGTAAGGGCTCGGTGTTGATGTTCTCAGGAGGGATCGGGCATTATTACTACAACCCGATTCCCATCCATTCGGTGAGCGATGCCACCCGGCACGATGACGTCGGGCCGCTGCTGGCAGAGTCCCTGCACAGGCATGCAGCCTTGAACGCATACACGATCGTCCAGCCTTCCGAGACGGTGCGCGCCACCGTGCTCGGGGCCAGCACGCAAACGGTGACTCTCTCTGGCTCGACGATCTGGGCTGAGCGTGAGATCCTCCCTTTGAAGAATGTGCCCGTCATCCGGCCCCTGCTCCCCTCCTCGCTCGAGCCGCTTTCCGTTTCAAGGAGCATATCGGAAGCCGCCTCACGCTGGGACGTGGACCTGGCGACCGATCCGTTTGCAGTGGCTCTTGAGCTGGAACGATCCCTGGATTATCAGCTGCTGACACAACTGGCAGAGGGCTTGAACGGTTTCGCTGCTTCGATGCCTGGGGACCGTCCATTGATCGTGATCATCGAGCGTGATTATGCCCAGGCATTGGGGCAGACCGTCAAGGGCCTGAACCCCTCACGGGCTTTACTCGTGATCGACCAGGTCGGCCTGTCGGAGGGCGATTACATCGATATCGGCACCCCGCTGATGGATGGACGGGTGGTCCCACTGAGCGTAAAAACATTGATCTTTTATCATTAGAGGTGAGATGAGATTTAGTGCCCGGGTCGAGAATAGCGAAAATAAACATACAGTCACCATGCAGGCTGGTGATGCTGTTCATGCCATCGACATTCCACCTAAGGAGACAGGTTTTGGCTCGAGTGCCAGCGGTGGCGAGTTGCTGTTTTTGGCACTGGGGACCTGCTACTGTAATGATATTTATCGTGAAGCCGCAAAGAAAGACATCCCTGTGCGAAGCGTGGAAGTGACCGTGGAAGGGGACTTCCACGCAGCAGGCGAGCCGGCGCAAAATATAATCTACAGAGCAAGGGTCGTAGCAGATGCCGACGAGCAGGAGATCCGTGAGTTGATGAAGTTTACCGATACAGTGGCAGAAGTTCAGAATACGTTACGGGTGACAACACCGGTGGTTTTGAGCGAAATCGAAGTGGTGAAAGGTTGACTTTTGGAATCGTCGTCCTACCAATAAACAGAGAGGCACACCATGACGGAAACAATAAAAGAAGCAAAAGTAGAC
>JBLNAU010000683.1:0-4460 GCA_050259515.1 Syntrophothermus sp. | reverse complement strand
CCTGCCAACCGCGACGGTCTTTGCTGCTTCCGATCATGGTTTCGCACCCCAGTGGTATGCCGTGAACGCGGGCAAAGTGCTGTCCGATGCTGGTTTGCAATCCCCTGAACAACCCAGCAACTGCCGCGCAGCTGCCACGACGAATCTGGCCAAGGCTTGCTGGGCAGGCGGTACAGCCCAGATTTATGTCAACCTGGCCGGCCGTGACCCTGGTGGTGTTGTGACAGCCGCCCAATATGAGGCGGTTCGCAACCAGATCATTGCTGCCTTCCAGAACCTGACTGATCCCGCGAACCCGGGTAAACAGGTGGTCCTCACCATCCTGAAGAAGGAAGACCTCCGCAATGTGGATGGGAGCGATTCACTGCATCCGAGCCGCAGCGGCGACGTTGTGGTGGTTTTGCGCCCGCCGTACCAGTTCGATGCAGGTACACCGGGACAGAGGATCGCCTACTCGCAGTTCTTCGGTCAGCATGGCTACCTGCCTGAGCTGGTCGATCTGGCCCACAATGTCAACATGCATGCCACCTTTGTGGCTTCCGGTCCGGGTATCCGCAAACAGAGTCCGATTGCCGGTGTGCGGGCCGTGGACCTGGCTCCGACCATGGCCTTCCTGATGAACATCCCGGGCACGCAGAACGCCCGCGGCCGGATCATGTACAACATAACCACCACACCTGGCTCCTATAAGGAGATCACGATCCTGGACATCAGTGATTACCACGGCCAGCTCGTGCCCCTTACGGAGGCTGCAGATAATGTCACCGGTACGGGTGCAGCCAATCCCACCTTCACAATCGGTGGCTCGGCCTTCCTGAAGACCTGGTTTGATCTGTACCGCTCGGAAGCGTCAGGCGGATCGATCACAGTGGCTGCCGGTGACTCGGTGGGTGCTACTCCGCCGATCTCCAGTTTCTTTGGCGATACCCCCACCATCGAGATCATGAACATGATGGGCTTCAACGCCGATGGTCTGGGCAACCATAACTTCGACAAGGGCCAGGCTTACCTGCGCAATACCCTGATCCCATTGGCAGCTTATCCGTTCCTGTCTGCCAATGTCGTGGACGCAAACGGGAAAACACCGCCTGAGTGGAAACCTTCGTACGTCTTTAGCGATATTTTCTCAGGCTCGAAGCTCGGCGTGGTCGGCTTTACGAATGACGATGCCCCGACCCTGGTGTTCCCGGGCTCGTTCGATCCGTTCCAGGTCACCAATCCGCTCGTGGCCGTCAATGCCGAGGCCGCACGACTGCGCAAGAAGGGAAATTACCCGATCATTGCCATGGGCCACTACGGCGCGACCGCTGGCACACTGACCAATCCCACCGGTCCATTGATCGACCTGGCCGATAACGTTCAGAATGTTGATGTCGTGATCGGGGACCACACCGACTTCCAGGTGCTGACCACCCGGCCCAACGGTGTGCTTGTTGTCGAGAATCGCAGCAAGGGCATCCGCTTTACGAGAATCCGGATCACCATCGATACCAAGTCCAAGAAGGTGATCTACAAGACGGCTGATTTCCATAAGCCTTGGGATATCGGTGTCACTGCCGATCCGGCCATTCAGGCTCGCATCGATGATCTCAACAACCAGCTCAAGCCGATCCTGGGCACCCAGATCGGAAGCGCAAACCGCGTGGTTCCTCGCGCGGATGCCTGTGGAAATGGTGTGGGTCGTACCTGTGAGTCACTGGTCGGTGATATCACCACCGATTCAATGGTCTCCAAGTATGCAGGCATTGGTGTCCAGTTTGCCATTACCAACTCGGGCGGTCTGCGTGCCGATCTAACCTGTCCCACCACTGACAACCCGAGCGATTTCTGTCTGCCCAACCTTTATCCGTTTGCTGCGGGCGTATATCCCATCACGCGTGGCCAGGTACTGGGCGTTCTGCCCTTCGGTAACGTTGTGGTCACCCTGCAGGTGAATGGCGCCGAGCTGAAAACCATGCTGGAGAATGGCGTCTCCCGTATGCCTGCCGTGGATGGGCGCTTCCCACAAGTCTCAGGCCTGTGTTTCACCTATAATATTGAGAACCCGGCCGGCAGCCGCGTAACAAGTGCAGTGATGCAGGCATCCGATGGGTCTTGTACAGGTGGACCTTTGGACCTGACAGCCGCCTCCACCTACAAGATCGCCGAGAATGACTTCATGGCTTCCGGTGGGGATGGCTATCCACTCTTCACCCCCCGCGTGACAACCCAAGATATCATGGATCAGGTCCTAGCCGATTACATTACAGCCAAGGGCACCCTGACCCCTTCCATCCAGGGTCGCGTGGTCTGTTTCGATCCCACCCCGGGCGTAGGCAATCTCTGTCCGGTGGTTACGCCTTAGCCTGTAGGTTTGTTCGCTAACGAAATATGCTGCGAGCCAGAGTCCACCTCTGGCTCGCAGTCCATTCATCATGAAAACAATTGTTAAAATCTTTTCCATCGCAATTCTATTTTTGTTTTCCTTCTTTTGTGCGCAGGACGTGTTCGCTCACGGCGATGATGCACGGATCGAGATCAGCTCGGAGAGACTGAATCCCGGTGGCGTGCTGGATGTTCGCGGGGTTGGCTTTGAGCCTGAGGCGGAAATCACCTTAACGCTTGTAGGTTCACAGGTTGAAGTGCCTGTGGGAGCGATGGTCGCGGATGAGGAAGGTCATTTTCATATGACATTTCCCCTGCCTGTTGACCTGGCAGAAGGAACGTATGTGATTCGCGGAACATCGCAGGATGGTCACGCGATCGATAGCCCTCAACTTGCCATCTGGGGCACTGCGGACCTGGGCAGCGCCGATGGAGAGCCACGCGCAGAAGATGATGGATTGCTTGCGCCCATGCCCACCGTTCGAGCTGGCGTCCCTACGCCGGTGATGTCTTCCGCCTCGCTGGTGGAGAGTAGCCTGCCGGCTGAAAGCAGCCCGATTCCGTACGCCTGGCTTGCAGTAGCTGTGGGGATCGCAGTTGCATCGATCCTGATCGTTGTGTTGAAAAAGCGATAAATACACCCATAAAGAACCCACGCGTCAGGGGATGATTCGTTATACTTGAGGCATGGAAATTTCACAGGCCATCCATCTGCTGGGCGATATCCTGGGGAGCGTGATCAGCGAGCTCGAGTCGCGGGAATTATTCGAAACGGAGGAGCGCATTCGGGCCGCGGCCAAGGATCGACGGGCAGGCAACCCGAATGCCGCAGGACAGCTCGCGGCGGAGGTCGAGGCGCTGGATGTCAATTCGGCGCGTGTCATCTCTGCCGCGTTTGCCGCCTACTTTGACCTCGTCAATCTGGCAGAGGAGAACCAGCGCGTCCGCCAGTTGCGCGAGCGGGAGATCGAGCTGTATCCCAGGCCCCTGGATGAGTCTGTGGCGCAGGCGGTCGCTTCGCTGAAGAAGGATGGCCTCACTTCGGAACAAATGCAGGCACTGCTGGATGTATTATCCATTGAGCTGGTGCTGACCGCCCATCCGACAGAATCGCGACGCAGAACCGTGATCTCGAAGCTCCAGCATCTGGCCCGCCTGCTGGATCGACTTTCCAGCCGACATCTGTCACCACACCGCCAAAAGAAGATTCGGGACGCGATTCACGCAGAAGTGATCGCTCTCTGGCTGACGGATCGCCATCGTACCGCGCGCCTGGCTGCCACAGATGAGGTCCGCACCGGCCTGTACTTCGTGGGTTCCGTTTTTTGGGAGGCTCTTCCGGCGCTCTATGAAGATCTGGAGGATGCCCTGGCCACTCATTACCCGGGCCTCCGGCCGCCTGAAAGCTGGCTGCGCCTCGCCTCCTGGATGGGAGGTGACCGGGATGGCAATCCGAACGTGACCCACCGCGTCACCGCCGAAACGTTGCGTCTCCATCGCGGCCTGGCGGTCGAAGAGCATCGCGAGTCCCTGCAGGATCTGGCGCGCCATCTGAGCTTGAGCGCGCATCGCCTGCCGCCCACCCCGGATCTCCATGAATGGATCGAGGCCCACCGGCCATTTCCGCCGCATGTCGCCTTTATCGAAGAGCGCTATGCAGCCGAGCCTTATCGCCTGGTGTTATCCTTCCTGGCGGAAGAACTGGCGGATGCTTCGCGGGACGATATGACGGCCCGTCTGCTTGAGAGCGGTGAGCACCAGGCACGGGTGAGCATCGACGATCTGTTGAAGCCGATTGAGCTGATCGCCTCTGAGCTGCCCGCCTCCCTGGCGGGTGAGGAGATCGAGCGCGTGCTGAGGCAGCTGCATATCTTTGGCCTGCAATCGGTGCGGCTGGATATCCGTGAAGAGTCTGGCAGGCTGAATATGTCATTGGGGGAGATCCTGCGCGCCCTTAACCTGGCCGATGACTATGTCTCCATGCCACTGGAGGAAAGATTGCCCCTACTCACCCGGCTCCTGACTGAGCCGCTGCCTGCTCTCTCGGCGCACCCGGGTGTGACACCGGAGTCCGAAGAGACCTGGTCTGTGTTTCA
>JBLNAU010000682.1:0-5540 GCA_050259515.1 Syntrophothermus sp. | reverse complement strand
GCTGGACGCGCTGAACATCACCCGCCCCGTCAGCCTGGTGGGCCTTTCCATGGGTGGACCCATCACAGCCACGTTTACCGCGCGCCATCCTGACCGGGTGGCAAAGCTGGTGTTGATCGACCCGGCCGGGGCACGGACGTTGTTCCTATCCCGGCTCCTGAAAGCAGTGGCCGCGCCGGGCATTGGCGAGACCCTGCTCGACCTGGCCGGAAACGGTGGAATCATAAAAACTGTCGCAGCCGATATTTTCAACCGGGAGCTCGTCGAGCATTTCATGGAGCGATACATGGTCCAGGTGCAGTATAAAGGATTCAGGAATGCCATCCTGTCCACGGTTCGCAACCGGGTGATCGACTCATGTATCGATACATACCGGCAGGTCGGAGCGCTGAACAAGCCGGTCCTGCTGATCTGGGGACGGCACGATACCACCGTCCCGCTCAGGCACAGCGACGATCTGCGGAAGGTCATGCCCAAGCTGGAATTTCATATTGTTGAGGACGCTTCCCATATTCCGCATTATGAAAAGTCGGATGAGACCAATGCCATCCTGCTGGAATTCTTGAGGTGTTAATGTACCAACGACTGCTGGTTTATTTTTCCCACAACAAATATCGCCTGACGATGTTCCTCCTGCTGGCGGCTGCAACGATCTTCTCAGTTGCCATCTGGCGTGTTCGATCGGAGTACAGCGGGACCATCCATTATCACTTCCTCGTCTGGAACCTGTTCCTGGCCTGGATTCCCTTCATGATCTCGTACTTCACCTACACGTTCACGCTCAACCGCAGACAGGTCTTCACCATCATTCCGATCGCTGCGTTCTTCTGGCTGATCTTTTTCCCGAATGCGCCTTATATTCTGACCGATTTTCAGCATCTGGCAGGCAAATGGCGGGACCTGCCGGTATGGTACGATGTCATGATGCTGGTCTGGTTTTCCTTTACCGGGCTGCTGCTCGGAGTGACATCCTTGTTCCTGATGCAGGAAATCGTGTGCCGCGAGTTCGGACGATGGTGGGGCTGGGGATTTGTTACAGTTGTCGCTGCGCTGAGCAGCGCTGGGATCTACTTTGGCCGTTTCCTGCGCTGGAACTCGTGGGATATTTTCAGCAATCCCAAAATGATGGCGCTTTACACCATCGAACGCGTCCAGGCTCCCAGCATGCAGACCGTCGGATTCATCGGCCTGTTTACCGCATTCTTCCTCTTCCTGTACCTCAGCCTGTACACCTTTGGGCATCTGCTGCTGGAAGGAAAAGGCATGGAAACCCGGCACGGTTAGATCATTGAGTGTAAAAAACGATGAACCAAAAAGATATTCTTGTCCTCTACCAATATAATCAATGGGCCAACGCAAAGATCCTGAACGTCACTGCAAATGTGAGCCCGGATCAATTCCTTGCGGATGCCTCCTTCCCCCACGGCGGATTGCGCAGCACCCTTGTCCATATCCTGTTTGCTCAATGGATCTGGCGCAATCGCTGGGAAGGCAACTCCCCGACCACTCGTATCCGACCGGAGGAATTCCCAACCTTGGAAGCACTGCAGGCGCGCTGGCTGTATGAAGAAGAGAAGTTGATGAAGTTCGTTGAAAATATCTCAGACGAGATGCTCAACAGTCCCTTCCACTATCGAACGACCAGAGGCGAGCCGCGACAGAGGATCCTGTGGCAGGCCATGGCGCACGTGGTCAACCACGGCACCCAGCACCGGGCCGAGGCCGCAGCCCTGCTGACCGGTTTCGGCTGCTCGCCCGGCGATGTGGATATGATCTATTTCCTGGGAGATTGAGGGAAGGAAAAATGACAGATCAAGCTCAAAACTATTTTGTCCGCAACCGGTACAGCATTGCCGTCTTCGTTCTGCTCAACCTGGCCTGCCTGATCGTGGTGGTGCTGGTGGCTGCCCGGGTGGCATACAGCGACACCGGCAGGCATACGGGCCTGGTATGGAATCTCTTCCTGGCCTGGATCCCCTTTATGCTGGCGTATTTTGCGCACATGGTCTCCTGGCGGCGAAGCACCCTGTATTTCGTGATCCCGGTCATTGCCTTCCTCTGGCTGATCTTCTACCCGAATGCGCCCTACATGCTGACCGACCTGCAGGACCTGTCACGCCGCTCCTTCGATGCGCCGCTCTGGTATGACGTGATCATCGTCGTCTGGGCGTCGTGGACCGGGATGCTGCTGGGAGTTATCTCATTGTATTTGATGCAGGATATTATGATCCGCACCTTTGGGCGGGTTCCCGGCTGGATCTTTGTGCTTGTGATCTCCGCCTTGAGCAGTTTTGGCGTTTACATCGGCCGCTTCGTGCGTCTCAACTCCTGGGATATCCTGCAGAACCCGACCGAGGTGGCACAGGAAATCCTTGGAGTGGTCATTGCCCCCAGCATGAGGCTGGCAGCCTTCACGGTCCTGTACACGATCTTCTTTCTGTTCGTTTTTCTGTTGCTGTATTCCTTCAGCCATATGCTGCATGAGCGGGACACGCTGGTCGATGAAAACACACTGATCCAAAATGTCAAAGGGTAACGGTTGGGTCCTGGTTCGAGGCGGGGGTGACCTAGCCTCGGGGGTCATCCTAAGACTGCATCGCTCCGGCATGAAGGTGGTTGTCAGCGAATTGGCCCAGCCGCTGGCAGTCCGGCGGACTGTCTCGTTCGCGGAAGCAGTTTATGAAGGGGCTCACACGGTGGAAGGGGTCATAGGCCGGCTCGTCGCACCGGACCAAATCCCTTCGGTGCTGGAGGCGGGAGAGATCCCGGTCATCATCGACCCTGCAGCGGATCTCCTTTTCAACTTCCCTTTCCTGGTTGTCGTCGATGCGCGGCTGATCAAAAAGCGGGCCGATCCCCTGCCCGTCAACGTCCCGCTCCACATCGGTCTGGGACCTGGCTTCCACGCCGGGGAGAACTGCGATGCGGTGATCGAAACCCGCCGCAGCCATACCCTGGGACGGGTCTACTGGCATGGCACCGCCCAGCCTGATTCGGGTCTGCCCGAAGGCGACCCCAGCCGGGTTTTGCGCGCTGCACAGGAAGGGATATTTGTCGGTCACAAAAGGATCGGCGAGCCGTGCGAGGCCGGGGAGCTGGTCGCCGAGATCCAATCTGAAACAGATGATTCGAATACGCCGATCCTCGCCCCCCTCCGCGGCATCCTGCGCGGTCTCCTCCGGGACGGCATACGGGTATCGAAAGGGCTGAAAGTTGGCGACATCGATCCGCGCAATGACAGCAGTGCCTGCTATCTTGTCTCAGATAAAGCGCTGGCGATCGGCGGCGGCGTCCTGGAAGCGATCCTTTCGATGGTGGATATACGCAGTCAATTGTGGGAATAGCAGGATCAAAACTTCTCATAATTCGTTCACTCTAAACTTGCACTCTCGCCCAAAAAGTCGTATCCTTATCACAAGATGACGCTCGAAATCCGCTTAAGGAGGTTTTCGTTCCTTCCCGACTGGATACAGACCGGGAACGGCGAGCCGCGCAAGGCCCATATTATTGGGAAAAGCGAGCCGTCCCAGGTGGGGAAACAGGATCCTGGCCGCCGGAACGACCGGTCCTCCCAGGATCGGGATAGCGGAAAATTTCGCCCCCTGACCAGCGTCACGCTCGGCGAAGTGGATGACGCCCTGCGAACCTTTATGCCTCAGATGGTCCCCTCCCCCCTGGAAGGCTGGATGGCGCGCAACTACTTCTGCCAGCTTCCGATCAGGCAGAGAACCGACGAGCAGTCGCCGGTCGTGTTCGGGCGGGTGCGGACCGCTTTTCCGGCAGAGGGACAGGTGCAGAACGTCGAGCAGATGGAAATCTATTTCCCTAATTTGAGGAAGGAACCCGATCTCTTAAGCATCCGCCGCACTGACATCCACTGGCAAAGGCCGGTTCAAAGCTACTGCGTCGGCATCCGGATGTACCTCTCGGAGGCGGAGAGGGATGATTTCGCAAGGTCGGAGAACATCTTCGTCGAAAAGGGATTTGCTCCCATGTATGAGACCGGTTACCTGGGCCTGCTGGATCTGGATGAGCATCATCTGGATTCGATGCTCTGGTTGAATGTGATCGGCTCGGAATGGTTCGCCTCCATCCCCGAGTCTGTCCAGCCCGAGATCCGGGAGCGCTTACGGTACCTCGCCGGGTGGAACAAAGTCCTTCTCAACTATCACCCCAGGCGCTATTCTCTCCGTTATTTATCCCTGAATGATGAGCTGGATTTCAATTATGGCTTTACCCGGCACTTCTTGATGACCCCCCAGGATACCGGCCAGGTCCTGCAGAAAGTGGACGAGCTGTTTGGAGAGATCTTCATGCACGGCATCGAATAGTGATTCCATAAAGTGATATATAAAAAGCAGTCACTTTTACGTGGCTGCTTTTTTATTGCTAAAGCTACTTGACTGGTCTGAACTTTGTGAGGAGAAAATCAATTGATCGGCCGCAACCGTTCCACGATCTGTCGCGCCAGGTCGAGATCCCCTTCTCCGGCAATGACAAGATATTGATCCTTGAGGGCAGTGACCAGGAACAACACTTTTGCATCCGGGGTTTGGACCGTGAACAGCTCCGCCGGCATTCCCAATTCCAGGGTGAGCTTCTCATCCTCAAGGATGGTGAACCCGGAAGACGACCAGGCCTCCTTCATGTGCTGGACATAGGCGTTGAGATCGTTCTTTGGATCCCACTGGTAGATCGTGGCGGAGAGGCGGGTCTCCCCCTCCGGGATGGTCACAGCCTCTGCCAGCTCCGGCCTCGACAGGAAGGAGATCTGCGTGCCGCGCGGCCCGATCCCCTGTTCATTGACCGTCCATCCGGTGGGGTAATCCAGCGCAAAACCGGCTTCTTCATTGGCATATACCTTGGCGTCGAAAGGTGCAGCAGGAAGCTTGCCGGCAGGCGGGCGAGGCATCGCGGTGGGCGTGGCTGGGACCTCCGTCTGCACCGGGGCGGCAGTGGGCGCAGGAAGCCTGGGCTGTGGACCGCTGCAGGTCGCCAGCCAGATGACAAGTAAAAATATCAGAAAACTAAATCGTCTCATTCTCTCTTCTCCTTTTCTCCATTTCGCTATGTCTAGGACGCCGGATAAATCATAAAGTTCCAGCTTACGGTTTGGGTGGTGAAGCGCTGAAAAAGATGAGTATGTTAAAATCCTGATATGTTCCGGAACTTTACCTGGATTCCCATATACCAGGAACTTGCACGAGTGCTGTCGGAATGGAAGGACCGGCAGGAGGAGCTGGTCTCCTTTCTGGAGCAGCTGCGGGTGCAGGGATATGTAGTTACGCCTCTGCATGACCGGGATGGAGAGGGAGCCCGCTTTCTGCTGCGCGAGATCGATCCCTTCACCTTCCTGGGAGTCTTCAACCGGCGCATCGGCTTCGACCAGCGCCTGGCCATTTTGTCCCGCATCAAGGCTTACTTCCATCTGCAAAGCGATCTGCCCGATGACTTCGACGGCGTACCCCTGCTCAACAATATGAAGTCCTGGTTCTTTTCGAGCCAGCCCTCCCGCCGTGCCGGGGATGTGGAAAAGCTAT
>JBLNAU010000681.1:0-5736 GCA_050259515.1 Syntrophothermus sp. | reverse complement strand
TCCCGCGTGTAGCCGAGGATGCATTCCTCCAGGGTCAGGCGCTGGTCGGGGTTGGATTCGTCGTATTTCTTTCGGTTGAGCGCCACATGGATATTGATCAGGGGATCGAAGGGAGCCACCGTCCAGTCGCTGCCGAGCGATAAAGTGGCACCGGCATCTTTCAGGGAGCGCCAGGCAAAGGAGTAGGGCCAGCGCTGGGGACCGGTGCGCCTGGTCCATACCATATCCTCTTCCAGGCTGAAGGGCGCATGACTGGTCTGCATGGAGGCGATAACACCCAATTCCTTGAAACGAGGCATATCCTCAGGCTGGCAGACTTCGATGTGCTCCACACGGTGGCGGCTGTCGCGCTTGCCGTTGATCTTCTGAATGGCCTCGTAGCCATCCAATGCCTGGCGCACGGCGCCGTCGCCGCAGCAATGAACGGCGATCTGCAGGCCCATCCGGTCACAGGCAGCCGCCATGCGGGTGAAATGTTCCAAGGAGAAGATCGGCTCGACCCGGGTGTCGGGCTCATCGGCATAAGGATGCACATTATAAGCGGTATATGACTCCCAGACGCCGTCCATAAAGAATTTGGCCGCACCGCCGCGCACATAGTCCATCCTGACCCTGGCCATCTCGGCAGCTTCGGACAGCATCTCCTCCGTCGTTTCAGGCTTGACGTGGTAGGGCACATAGACCCGCAAGTTCATCTCGCCCGCGTCTTCCAGCGCGGCATACGCCATTAGCTCTTCCATATCGCCGTTCATATTATGGACGCTGGTAATGCCTGTCTTGTTGAATTCGCGGATGGCCTGTTTTAATAATTCTCGTTTGCGCTGGGCGCTGGGGAGCGGGATCAAGTCCGTAACGGCGCGCATGGCGTCGCCTTCGCGCAGCTCGCCGGTGGCAACCCCATTTTCATCACGAACAATAATGCCGTTCACCATCCCGGGTTTATCCTCGTGCAGGATTCCCGCCAACTCAAGCGCCTTCGTATTTGCCCAGCCGGTGTGACCGTCGAAGGCACCCACATAAATCGGACGGTCTGCCAGGATCTCATCCAGCTCCTGCCGGGTTGAGACAATGCTGTATCGAATGCCGCGCCCCGAAACCCAGGGTTCTGTCTTGTTTTGATCCGAAAATTCCGTCAGGACATTTCTCAAATCCTCTTTTGTTTTTACACCCTGAAGCTGCGCACTGCTCATCCAGATGGCACCCCAAAGCAAATGGACGTGCGTGTCGATGAAGCCGGGGGTAAGCGTGTGTCCCTGTCCATCCACGACCCGCGTTCGCTCACCGCGGAATGTCAAAGCGTGTGAAGTATCGCCCACATAGGCGATACGGTTGCCCTGGATGACCACTGCCTCAGCCCATGGATTTGAGTCATCGCTGGTGAAAACCTTTGCATTCATAATGATCAGATCGGCGGATTGAGTCATTTCTATATTTCCTTATTAAAAGTATCGGGGGTATATGAAGAATAGTGGATTTTACCGCTTGTTTTATTAATTACTTTACTTTTTAATCGTGGTTGTAGGCTAAAATTCCTATTCTAAGTAAAGTAAATTATGCGGCACTCTGTAGCAGGTATCGAGATAAATTGTGCTAAAGTATAATGCGAACCTGCTCCGACAACATTTCTCCAGGTATGTTTAACTTTCCCAATTTCCCCTAAATGAGGATTTGTAAAAAACTCTTTCTTAATGCATGGGAAAACAACGCAGGAACGCCTTGTTTTGATCTATAAATAACCGGTAAATCGAAGTAATTTTAATCAGGTTCTGAATTTCAAAGCAATCTGTCTCTTGGAATTTGTTCTTATCATGAAAGATCAATCATGTCTTTAAGCAAGCAGGAAAACCGTGTGAAAGCCCATGGGTGGAGATCTCTCTTCATTCTTACGCTGCTCGTTTCCTATTTTTTTGTATTTATGGAATGGGTGTTTTTTGTAACCAAACCGTCCTTTATGAGCGCCATGAGCCTTGTGGAAAAGCTGGAAACACTTTTCGTTACAGGAGGTGTTCTGGCAATTTTGAGCACGCTTATTTTGCTGATCCCATTTTTCATCGATTGGCTGTTCTCGATCCGTTTCGACTTTCCCAGATACCTTTTAAATGGAGCAGCGATCCTTCCTGCCCTGATCCTCTCGTTATTAGTTTTGCTTTTACTGGATAACTTTACCTATACAATTTTTAAATATGGCATCGTGACATCCCGTGGGATCTTCCGGGCAGCCTATATTCCTGTCCTGCTGCTCGCTTTTCTTTATTTTTATCGCTTTGTGCTTCGCTTTATCAACAGCCAAAGACAGGGGATGAACCTGAGATTTCTCTCCATTGTTTCGGTTGTACTCCTGGTGATCCCGGCTGTTTTTGTCCTTAGAAGAGCGGACCTTTTTTCTTCTGAACTTTCCGGCTCCCGCTCTGCCAGGGGAGGCGTGCTGCCCAATATTCTTATTCTTGGCAGTGATGGCCTCAATGCTGACCATCTTTCCCTGTATGGCTACGAGCGCGACACTACGCCGAATTTGACTCAGCTGGCAGACAAGGCTCTTGTAGCTGAAAATGCTTTCCCCAACGCCGGGAATTCAGCCGGATCTGTAACCTCCATCCTGACAGGGAAACTGCCAACCGTGACCCGGGTCGTCCATTCCCCCAATATCCTGATGGGATCGGATGCTTACCAGCATCTGCCAGGAATTCTGCGGAATGTGGGCTACTACACGGCCGAGATTGGCGTTCAAAACTACGTCGATTCCTATGATGTAAACATGCAGGATGGCTTCGATCTTGTGAACCAGCGCTCCATCGACGAAAATCCATTCTTTCAAGTGGGACGAAAACTGGGTTTCGGGTATGCCTTCTACTTCCTTCCCCGAATTTACGAACGAGTTGCGGATCGAATTCTTCACATTTTTTTCATCCGGACCATGGATAACTCATTCAAGCTTGTCACAGAGATGGATGGGCCACAGGCTGTGAACGACCAGGACAGGGTGAATCAGCTTCTTGATCTTTTTGCCAAGACCAAGCAACCCTTGTTTGTGCATGTGCATCTGATGGGAACTCATGGACCCAAATTTTTCCCGCACAATCAGGTTTATTCAGCGAACCAGGAACAGAATGACTTCTGGATGAACGATTTCTACGATGATGCCATTCTGGATTTTGATGGATACATAAAGGAAATATTCAACACACTGGCTGCTTCAGGCAAGCTGGACAACACGATTGTAGTCATTTACACAGATCATAACGAAAGATACCATACCACGCAGCGCATCCCGCTTCTCTTCTTTTTTCCACGAGGGGAACAGGCTGGGAAAATACAAAACAACGTTCAGAATTTGGATATCGCTCCAACCCTGCTGGATTATCTTGGGATTTCCATCCCACAATGGATGTCAGGTCAATCCCTGTTGAAGGGTGAGCCGCCAAGGGACAGGCTCATTTTTAGTGCCATATCCCACGATGCCGACCCGAAAAACTATAAACCTCCCTTTAACCAATTCAGCGTTATGGGAATTGTGGATTGTGATCAGTGGTATGAGTTCCATACGCTGGGTAATTTTTCAGTCAGCAGCTATGTAAAAGGCCATACCCATCCCTGCGGCGATGCCAATGGCAGGACTCTTGGATCGATGAAAGCGGACTTGCTTGATCATCTGCAAAGAGCAAAATTTCAAGTCGCCTCCCTGCCCACAGATGAGTATGAAGCGCTGCCAAATGGGGATATCACCCATGGCCAGGCCTCGATCTTTATATTAAAGACACTCCATGGATCCTCCTTCTCTCCTCCCCCTGCCCGTGGCTTGTTCGAGGATGTCCCTTCAGGCAGTAAACTTGTTCCCTGGATCGAGGAACTCTATCGCGAAGGAATTGATGAGCCGTGCTCCGTCTCGCCCCTCAAATACTGCCCGGACCGGGTTGTCACACGGAAGGATGCAGCAATATTTATCCTGAAGGCAGTCAGTGGGGCAGCGTACGCGCCTCCTCCAGCAAAAGGTATTTTTTCAGATGTGCCTGCCTCTTCCGAGTTCGCTCCCTGGATTGAGGAATTATACAAACGCGGGATCACAGCCGGATGTGTGGCGGAGCCCCCGGGCTTCTGCCCCGACACTCCGATAGACCTGGATCAGTTTGCCATACTTCTTTATCATGCGCGTAATAAGCAATAAAGGAAGGACTGAAAAACCCAGCCCGTATATTTGGGACGATTTCCTGCGGGATCGGATAACAGGTTCGTGTATGAAGCACGGAATCTTCTTTTTAAAAATTGTGTATTCGTCTGTACAATAGTTTTTTAAACAGGCGCCATGGAAGGGTGGATAGTATCGTTTATAATCCTCGGCGATGAAGACCCAGATCATTACTCTGGAATCACATGATGACCTCATCTCTGTGCGTGACCGGCTGTCCTGGGCGAAGACGCCGCGTATTCTGCTGGTCTGGCCCAAGTATGAAAAGGTTACGCTCCGGCAGGTGGATCTAAAAATCCTGCAGAGACACGCCGCATCGCTGGGTGCCCAGCTGGGTCTGGTTTCCCGCATTCGCCGTGTTCGCATGGATGCCGCTGCCCTGCATATCCCGGTGTTTAAATCCACCGGGGAGGCACAGCGCGTGGCGTGGCCAAAGCCGCGTCGCCGCAGGAGATTGATCCATCGTCCTCCGCGCAAGGATCTGCGCGAGCTGCGGGAACAGGTTTTCCCCAGGGAAGAGGCATGGCGGTCTTATCCCGCGGTGCGCATTCTGGCATTTCTAGGGGGTGTGCTGGCAGTGCTGGTGCTGGTGGCTTTGTTTATCCCGCGCGCCCAGATCAAATTGACACCCATCTCGAAAGTCCAGAGTCTGGAGCTGCCTGTGACGGCCAGCCCTTCGGTGGAGTCGGTTTACATTACAGGAAGCGTTCCGGCGCGGGAAAAGCGGGTCATCGTGGAGGGCATGCAAACGGTAAATGTGACCGGGGAAGGAGTTGTTCCTCAGTCGAAAGCAAAAGGCGTTGCCGAGTTTCGCAACCTCACCCAGCAGTCTGTCGCCATTCCATCCGGGACAGTGGTCAAAAATGGGGAAGGGGTCCGATTTGTAACTACGGTGGATAGTGAGGTGGATGCAGGGGTCGGAAAGTTCGTGCAGTTGCCCATCGAGGCGGTGGAAGGCGGCATGGCTGGCAACCTGGACGCGCAGACAATCAATGCGATCGAGGGCCGGCTGGGACTGTCCCTTTCGGTCACAAATCCGGAGCCGACCCAGGGCGGGCGCGAGCTTCCATCCGTGCAGGCGAGTGATGCGGACCGGGAGCGCGTGAAAACACAATTAATGAAAGCGCTGGAGGAGGAGGCTCGCAGGAAGTTTGCTAGTGAGCTTTCTCCGGACGACCTGTTGTTCGATAAAACGCTGACCGTTTCACAAACGCTGAGCGAGAAATACGATCCGCCAGCAGGTGCAGCCGGTAAAAACCTGACGCTGAGCATGCGTGTCGAATTTTCGATCTTCTATGCGGATGCTTCCGATCTGGCAAAACTGGCTTCCCTGGCTTTGAATGCTTCGATGCCTGCTCAATTCCACGCCGCGGATGCCGATCCTATAACGGTTAAACCGGTCTCGAGTCCGGTGCTGGATGAGGAGGGTTCTGCAAAATGGACCATGCAAGCCGATCGCAAAATTGTCCAACAGATCGATCCCATGAAGGTCACACAGATGGTCCAGGGATCCGGCGTATGGAATGTTGTCTCCAGGCTGAAGGAAAACCTGC
>JBLNAU010000680.1:0-2991 GCA_050259515.1 Syntrophothermus sp. | reverse complement strand
TCCGGACCAACCCTCAGACCAGTGAAATCCCCTTGATTGCCTGCGCCTGGCTGGATAAGGAGGAGATGCTGGCGTTGACCGGCCCCGTCTCTGCTTACCTAAAAAAACCGGATCTTCATTATGAAGACTTTGTAGAAGCGCTGTTGGCGGCCGGCGTGAAAACCATCTGCGAACAGGAAGATTCTGATTAACACTTAAGTTTCCAGGATATGCCGAATGGCTTGTGCTGGAACCTATCCTTTCGTTCTGGAGGAATTATGAATTCAAGAGAGAGAATACAGCTTGCATTAAATCATAAGGAAGCAGACCGCATCCCTCTCGACCTGGGTGGCTGTGGGCAAACCGGTATGCATGTTTCGACCGTCTACGCGCTGCGCCAGGCTTTAAAACTGGACCCGCCCGGTACACCGGTCAAAGTAATTGAGTCATTCCAGATGCTCGGAGAAATCAAACCTGACCTGCAGGAGATCCTGGGCGTGGATGCCGTCGGCCTGGGCGGTACCACCAACTTTTTTGGATTCAAAAACGAAGGCTGGAAACCATGGACGACCTTCGATGGCACGCCGGTATTGGTTCCCGGGTTGTTCAACACCGAACCGAACGAGAATGGGGAAATTTTCATGTACCCGGAGGGTGATAGATCAGCGCTGCCGTGTGCCAAAATGCCGAATGGCGGCTTCTATTTCGACACCGTCGTGCGCCAGCCGCCCATTGAGGATGCCAACTTGAATGTCGAAGACAACCTTGAAGAGTTTGGTCCGATTGCGGACTTCGAGTTGGAACATCTTAAGAGAGAATCTGAGGAGCTCTATACCCAGACGGACAAGGCTGTTGTGATGGTCCTGGGTGGTATGGCTTACGGGGATATTGCCCTGGTCCCAGGGCCGACGCTGAAAAATCCCAAGGGTATACGGGATATGACTGAGTGGTACATGAGCACGGTTAGCCGCCAGGACTATATCCGGCAGATTTTTGAGCGTCAATGCGAAATCGCTCTGGAGAACCTGCCCAAGATCTACGCTGCCGTCCGTGACCGCGTCACTGTAGCCTGGATCAGCGGCACGGATTTTGGGGCGCAAAATAACTGCTTTATTTCCCCAAAAGCTTTCCGCTCACTCTATAAACCTTATTACAAACGTGTCAACGACTGGATTCATGAGAACACGCCCTGGAAAACATTCATCCACTCCTGCGGCGCGATCCTGCCCATTATCCCGGATATTATTGAGGCAGGATTCGATATCCTGAACCCGGTACAAACATCAGCCGCGAATATGGATCCCACCGTACTCAAAGCGCGCTTCGGCGAGCAAGTCACCTTCTGGGGCGGCGGTGTGGATACCCAGCACACGTTGCCGTTTGGAACTCCTGAGGAGGTTCGTGCGCAGGTACGCGAGCGGCTGGATATTTTTGGCAAAGGCGGCGGTTTTGTCTTCAACCCGATCCACAATGTTCAGGCAAAAGTCCCAATTGAAAACCTGCTTGCCATGTACGAAACTGTCAAGGAGTATGGACGCTATTGAGATTGTCCAATAATCCAAAAAATAGCTCCTATTTTGCAAGACTTTACCTGTCCTTTATGCCAAACTATCCGTATTGGGAAAGTGTGAACAGCACTCTCCTGAAACAAGTGTCCAGCCTGTCACCGACAGGAAATCATCTTTCTTAAGAGGAGAACCAATGAAACGCACCTTGTACTATCTGTTCATTGCCGCTGTGCTGGCATCCATGATCCTGGCTGCCTGCGCGCCAGCGGCCGCCCCGACAGAGGCCCCGGCTGCGGGTTCTGGAGCTTCTGGAAAACCGCTGCTTGTTGCCATCAACAAGAGCGCAGACCAGCAGTACTTCATCGATCTGCAGAATTCCTTCGTAGACACCGCCACCGGAATGGGTGCGGATGCGAAGAAGTTCGATGCAAAGCTTGACCCGAACCTGGGCGTGAGCCTGGTCAATGACGCCATCTCCGCCGGTGCCAAGGGCATCGCCATCACCGTCCCCGACCAGACCATTGGACCCGCCATCGCCAAGGCTGCCAAGGACGCCGGTGTGGTGCTCATCGCCACCGACGACGGCATCAAGGATGAAGCCGGCAACCCCGTCCCCTTCGTCGGCTTCGACGGCAAGGACATGGGCAAGAAGGTCGGTGAAGCCGCCTCCAAGCTGCTGACCGATGCCGGCTGGCTGAAGGATAGCGCCAAGAAGGTCGGCGTGCTGTCCGTGGAAGTCCAGACCCTCTCGGTCTGCAACGACCGCACCGACAACGAGAAGGCTGCCATCATCGCCGCGGGTGTCCCCGAAGCCAATGTCTTCCCCGTTCCCTACACCGGTGAGACCCTGGCTGCCCAGGATGCGGCTGGCCCGGTCATCACCGCTCATCCCGAGATCACCAACTGGGTCGTCTTCGGCTGCAACGACGAAGGCGTGCTCGGCACCCTGAATGCTCTCGCCACCGCCGGCGCAAAACCCGATGACATCATCGGCGTGGGCCTCGGCGCGTACGAAGCTTGTAAATTCTGGGCTGCCGATCAGGCAAGCGGCTTCAAAGCTGGCCTGTTCATCTCCGGCCTGGATGTCGGCAAGACCGCTGCCACTGTGCTCTATGATGCCATCAAGAATGGCAAGACCCCCCCGGCAGCTTCCTACGCTCCCACATCCATCGTCGATCCCACCAACTACAAGACTGTGATGGACCAGGTTTCACTGAAGAACTGCGGCACAGCACCTGCGGCTCCTGCAGCAGGCGCGTCCTCCGGTGAGAAACCACTGTATGTCGTCATCAACAAGAGCGCAGACCAGCAGTACTTCATCGATCTGCAGACCTCCTTCATGGACACTGCTACCAGCCTGGGCGCAGACTCCAAGAAGTTCGATGCAAAGCTTGACCCGAATCTGGGCGTGAGCCTGGTCAATGACGCCATCTCCGCCGGTGCCAAGGGCATCGCCATCACCGTCCCCGACCAGACCATTGGACCCGCCATCGCCAAGGCTGCC
>JBLNAU010000679.1:0-3990 GCA_050259515.1 Syntrophothermus sp. | reverse complement strand
AGATCTACCTGGATGATCAGTTGATCTTCAATAACGGAACCCTACTGATTTAGCGTATAAAGGGAACAAAATGAGCAAATCCTATCTCCTGGGTATCGATATTGGCACCTATTCTTCCAAGGGCGTGCTCGTGCAGTCTGATGGAAAAATAATTGTCAGCCATAGCATTTCGCATGAGATGCAGATGCCGCGCCCGGGTCATTTTGAGCAAGATGCAGACCAGGTCTGGTGGGGAGATTTTGTCAAGATCGTCCGTCATCTTCTTGAAACAAGCCAGGTGGATCCACGGCAAATTGTCGCAGTAGGCACCAGCGGAATCGGGCCTTGTGTCCTTCCTGTGGATGAGCAGGGCAACCCGCTGCGACCAGGAATCTTGTATGGGATAGATACGCGCTCCAGCGTTGAGATTGCTTACCTGGAAAAGGTGCTCGGCCGAGAAGAAATTTTCCGGTCCTGCGCCATGCACCTGGATTCCCAGGCGGCTGGTCCCAAAGTGTTGTGGATTAAAAACCAGGAGCCCAACGTTTTCCGGCGAGCACGCTGGTTCCTCACCAGCCAGGCTTATCTGGTCTACCGGCTAACAGGCCTGCCATCTATTGATGTATATACTGCCGGTTATTTTGCGCCACTGTATGATGTTCTCCGCCACGAATGGAATCCTTCGGCTGCGAAGCATATCGCACCTATGGCATGTCTGCCGCCGGTATATTGGAGTGGCGAGGTGGTCGGCCGCATCACAGAGTTTGCGGCGAAGGAAACTGGGTTGGCGACGGGCACACAAGTGGTCGCTGGAACGGCTGACGCTGCTGCTGAAGCGGTAAGTGCAGGGGTGTCGCATGATGGCGACATGCTTATGATGTTTGGTAGCAGCATCTTTTTTATCCTGAAAACCCAACGGTTGGTGCCATCGGAACGGTTCTGGAGCTCAAACTACCTGCAAGCCGGTACCTTTGCTTTTGCCGGTGGTATGTCTACCGCGGGAAGTTTGACCGCCTGGTTTCGGAATCAGTTTGCATATCGAGAAGTTGAATCGGAAAAAACAATCGGCATTAATGCCTATACTTCCCTGGCAGAAGCAGCTTCAAGCTCTCCTATTGGGTCACATGGATTAATTGCTCTTCCATATTTTGAAGGAGAGCGGACACCCATCCATGATCCTAAAGCGCGCGGCATGTGGTTTGGGTTGAGCCTGAAACATACCCGTGCGGATCTTTACCGTTCTCTTCTGGAATCCGTAGCCTTTGGCATCCGCCATAACATGGAAGCGATGGCAGAGGAGGGCATGCAACCACAGCGAATTTTGGTTTCTGGGGGTGGCGCTCAGAACCCGTTATGGATGCAAATTGTCGCCGACATAAGCGGGATGGATCTTGTTGTACCCTGTCAGCTTGCCGGCGCCTGTTATGGAGATGCATTCATTGCATCTTTGGGAGTGGGGCTGCACCAGGTTCTTCAGGAAATTGAAAATTGGGTGGTTCCGAAAACGGTGATCCATTCCAGCGCGAAAAATCACGCGGCTTACAATCGGCTTTATCCGATTTATCGCGAACTATATCTGAACACCAGACAACAAATGCACCAGTTGGCTGATCTATATTCAGGAGAAAACGATGACGAATAACTGGATTATGGATTTATTCGGCGTACCGAAACCAATCATTGCTATGTGCCATTTTAATGCCTTACCAGGTGACCCAGGTTACGATCCCCGCCGGGGTATGAATGATGTGATTACCTGGGCACAGAAAGATTTGCAGGCTTTGCAGGGCGGCGGGGTAGATGCGGTTATGTTTTCCAATGAGTTCAGCATGCCGTACCTGACTAAGGTCCATACCGTTACTGTTGCAGCGATGGCGCGTGTGATCGGCGAATTGCTGCCGGAAATCCGTGTCCCTTTTGGTGTGAATGTTTTATGGGATCCTATGGCATCCCTGGATTTAGCGGTCACAACCGGAGCAGCATTTGTCCGCGAGATATTTTCTGGGGTGTATGCGAGTGACTTTGGTTTATGGAACCCGAACTGCGGGGAAATTGTTCGGCATCAGCATGCTATTGGCGCAAGTCAGGTCAAACTGTTATTTAACATTGTTCCGGAGGCAGCACAGTACCTGGCAAACCGGGATGTCGTGGATATAGCGCGATCCACAGTTTTTAACCATCGGCCAGACGCGATTTGTGTATCTGGCCTGGTGGCTGGTTCGCAAACTAACCTGTCGGTGCTCAGTCGGATCAAAGAAGCCGTGCCCAGAACTCCAGTGTTCGCGAACACCGGCGTGCGCCTGGAGAATGTCGAAGAACAGTTGGCTGTCGCGGATGGTGCCGTTGTTGGAACAACTTTTAAGAAAGATGGAATCTTTCAAAATCATGTGGATGAAACGCGCGTCAAAACATTTATGGATAAGGTGCATTTCATGCTTGGTAAGTAGAGGCTTTTACGCTCTAACCGCAAAACTGCAGGCATTTGTACTTAATAGTTAAAAAAATAGAGGCCAGACTTCTTAGAGTTGACGAACTTCCAGAATGAGCTGGCCTCTATATTCTACGTTGTTCTCATTTAATAAACGGTGCGGCTGAACATGCCTCCGTGCCAAACCTTCCTTGTCCGGATACTAATACTGATATCAATCCTCTTTTAACTTTTCGTTAGAGAGCATTTCAATCATGGCAATCACGGCCGAGTTGTCGAGGTCTGCCATACCATTCTGCACCATTGCATTAAACAATTGGGTATTGACAGCCGTAGTTGGTAAAGCGATCCCATACTCTTTCGCCGTTTGCAGGACAATATTCAAGTCTTTCAACTGCATGCGTGCCTTGAAGCCGGGCTTGCGATTACCGACAAACAGGCGAGAGGGTTTGACATTTAGCGTCCAACAGGCCGCGGCACCACCCGAAATCGCCGCCACCACTTTACGCGGGTCAGCGCCTGCTTTTTGCGATAGGATTAACAGTTCGCCCATGGCTACCATCTGCGCAGCCACCATAATCTGGTTGGCAGCCTTTGCAATTTGACCGCAACCTGCTGGGCCAATATGCGTGGTGCTTTTGCCCATCGCTGAAAATAGGGGGAGCACTTTTTCAAGTGCTTCCGGGTCACCGCCGACCATGATTGCTAACGTCCCATCCCGCGCGCCGACATCTCCCCCGGAAACAGGGGCATCCAGACACAATACACCAACTTTACATAGCTCTTCAGAAATGTGTCTAGCTGCAGTGGGTGCGATGGTCGAATTATCAACCATGATCAAGCCCGGGTGCGCCCCCTCGATAATGCCATTCTTTCCTAAAGCGACCTGCTCTACATCCGTCGTATCGGGCAAGTTAGTAAAGACTACATCAACCTGCCGTGCAACTTCTGCTGGCGAAAAAGCGGCTGTTGCACCTTCCTTCACCAGCTCATCCACAGCGGCCAGTGAGCGATTGTGAACTACTAGTGGAAAGCCTGCTTTTAACAGATTCCGAGCGATCGATTTTCCCATAATTCCAAGACCAATGTAACCAACGCGAAGCATATGTCCTCCTTGGATATACTGATTTGAACTCTTCTGACTTAGAAAGCTGGACCGGTAAAAGGAATGACTAGTTTTTGAAGTACTAGGATTAAGTGATCTCTATAGGAATTTATATGGGCAACTTGATACTCTCTTGCCTTCTCAGGATCCTGGGAAATGAGGGCGTCTGCAATCAACCGGTTTTCGCGCGTACTGTTTTCTAGCCGGTTACCAATATTAATACCTTTCGGATAGAGGCGAACTAGCTTATCTACCAGGCGCTGTTGAAACTGCACGAGATAGGCATTATTGGCGGCTTTATTTAACAGTTGGTGAAACTTTTCATCGACTGCGTGATACAGTTCGTAGTCGTTTTGTTTACGCGTCTCCTCGGCTTCATTCAGTATCGTTTGAAGTTCTGCAATCTGTGTGTCGGTGATGTTCTTCGCCGCCAGGTAAGCTATCTCCCCATCGACGGCAACACGCGCCTCGAATATTT
>JBLNAU010000678.1:0-3611 GCA_050259515.1 Syntrophothermus sp. | reverse complement strand
GAATTGCGGGAGCGCTTCCATTTGTTCAGCCATTGGGGATTCACAAAATAGGCTTGTCTCTTCTTTGTATTCGACTTGGAATTTTCGTGTGGTGTATATAGGTACTGCCGGACTGCCGGTGGCAGCGCAGGGGATTCAGAGGCGATGATCCCTTTCCCGCCCGCTCGATCGGTGGTGTGCGAGGTAGCAAGCGCAGAGACCACTAATTTCTCCAGGCTGTCACGGAGCTTTGAGTCACCGTTGCTCTCACGCAGGGATGTTTCGATCATCGCCTGCCAATGTTCCACCCGGTTGGCCGGGCGAAGCTGATACCCATATGCCAGCCGGGAAGCCTGCCTGCGCCCGGGTTTGATGGACCAGATCATCAGCAGCGCACACAGGACGAGGAGGGACAGCCAGAAGGTATTTTGATCCACGGAGAGGATCACCCGCCAGGCTGCCCAGAACAAGACGATGATCGGCAGAACGAGGTTCGTGAAAACAAAGGACCGGAAGGTCAGTCCGCCTCCCACCAGCAGGATCGCCAGCAGAACTAGAAGATATTTCCTGAACTTATCCACGTGCTTTTCCTTCCGCATGGCCAATGATCGCCTGCAGACAGTCCAGGGCCTGCCTCTCATCGTCCCGGGTTAATCCACTCCGGCTGTATCTCACTTTTTCAAACAGCACCGTAAGCCCATGCACAGGCCGGGCCGGGAAGCCTCTCGAGGCGAGGTAGGCTTCAAACTCGCGCGAGGTCATACTGCTGTCGCGCTCGATCCCGTGTTCCTTCTGCAGGGCAGACGCCATGCGCGCATAGCATTGAATGATGACATTCCTGAAATCCTTTCCCGCCTGCATATCCTGCACCGCAGCTTCTGCATGCAGCAGAACCGGGTCGACTGCGGGCCGCCGAAACAGACGTACAAGGAACCAGGAACCAAGCAGGACTCCCGCAGCAATCAATCCAAATCCCGCAGCGTTCAACAGGTTCTGGGGTGGACCTTCAAACGATAGGACCGGCATATCAGCGGATGGGACGACTCCCGGTTGGGAACATTCCGCGGCAGGGCAGCCGGGATCGTAGCGCATGAAATAAAAAAGCAGTGCAGCGAGCAGCAGGCTCGCCAGGATTTGGACGAGTCGAAAAAGCCACCTGACCCGCACATACAAAATCAGCCTGGCCGGCACATAGACCATGAGCAGGAAAAGCATCAGGCCCAGCACAGCCTGCAGGAAGGTAAAAGAGTAGATACGATCCGGGTGCGGTTCACCGGCCGGTACCGTATTGTGAGGTTGTACAACCGGCAGAGGGATTCCCGGATGGAGTTGGAGATGGGAAAGACTGGAAGAAAGCAGTATCAGCGACAGCAGTGCTGCACTAAGGAGGATCAAAAGAATATTTTTTTTACTTTGAGGCACAGCCGGTTATTCCTCAATCTCCCAGAGCCCGTGCTCAAGAATCCGTGGACCGGTTACGCTGGGTTCGATGCTCTTTATCAAAAACACAAGATCGATATAGGCTTATTTTAACCCCTCTTGCATTTCCCCCTGGCAGGCAGTTGGGCCAGCAATACCGTCGGGAGGCTCTGATAAAAATTGGCCCGTTGCTCGATGGATGAGCAACAGACCTCGAATTTGTCAGTCAGCTTAATTTTTAGCTGGGTCACAAAAGCCGGGCTTGTGATCTGAAAATCTAAACAGGGAAGCCCATTGGATATCCCCCAACCAGAGAAAATGCGCCCAGAGAGACTCGAACTCCCAACCGCTTGTTCCGAAGACAAGTGCTCTGTCCAATTGAGCTATGGGCGCCAGTCCGATAGGCCGTAATTATATTCGAAAGGAGTGATTATGCCCACCCGGGTCTGTTCACAATGCATGGCTTTCTCAAGAAAGAGAAAAGGGCGTTGTAAGCAAGGCAAAGGTCTCGGAAAGATGGGCAGCGAACCAGCGTCGAGCTTTGGCAGCATTTTGGAAATTTGCCTGACGGAGGAGAGCTAAAACGAGATTGTTGAGAGAAGCCATGATTTTGCCCATATCGCCTGTGGTCATGCGAGTGGCATCTTCCTTCAACGTGAAATCGCGACGATAGTGTAAGCCAGTCTCAATTCCCCAATGTGCTCGGCGAATATGCAATAATTGCAAAGGGGAAGTTGCTTGGCGTGTGAGACTGGTAATCCCGAATTCCATTTCACGGGAGGTGCGATAGCAGTGTCCATTGCGTCGCCATTGAAATTGTCGTTCCAGTCGATAGACTTGAGCCAGACCTGGCCAGGCGGCATACGCATTGAGCATTTCGCTGGTGGTAATTGTGCGAGTCTCTATCCGTCCGTGCCCCTTGTTTACCTTTTGGGCCGTGAGAAAATCGGTCTGAATTTTGCCAAAGCCGGGCTTGGGATAGTCCGGGGCAAATAGCGATTGTATGTTCTTATGCAACTGGGGTTGGTTTTCCTTCACCGGCAAAACGTAATTGCCCTCCGCCTCCAGAATTTGAGCCGCCAAGCCTCTTTGGGTGTGCATCGCATCGCCCGTAATCACTTTTTGTGAGATTTCGACCATTTTCAAGGCTGTAGGTGCTTTAGTGATCTCGTTTTCTTTGCGCCCCACTGCCACCTGGGACATCACTTTCGCCTGTTCCACATCATACACACTCAACAAATACTCGTATCCCTCTTGGTCTTTCTTGCGCATGCCCCGCACTGCTTTGCCATCCAGCGCATACACCTTGCCATGTGCGCCTTGCTGGTTGTATTCCCTCACCAACCCTTCCACTTCTTCTGCATACACTTTGTATGCCAGGATCCGGCGATAGGTATGGTGGCTGGGCATCCGAGTCCAGTTCAAACACAGCAGCTCGACTAACTCCTCTTGGCGGTGCTGTGCCCACTCGGCAATCCCCAGCGGCTTATCTTCTCCGCACAACTTCGCCATGACCACGATCAGCAGGATCATTTCCAGGCTGTACTGCTTGCCCTTCGCTTTGCGAATGTCGCTTAGCTTGCACAACCCCTCATACACACTGCCCACATCGTACAAAATTCCCGTCGCACCGTAATCCTGCTGCACACCCGCTATGCTACAATGCACCATAGATCCTCCTCAGTCTCTTGTTTGTTTCGCAACTACAATTGTACTGAGAAGGATCTACTTTTTACTTCTTGTCAAGCCTTCTTGAGAAAACCATACTGCCGGTTAGACGGAAACGTCAGTTATTTAGGGAAGAATCGGGGCTTTCCTCAAAAAATAACAGGCAATTGGATCAATTCCAATTGCCTGTTCTCATGAATGATGTTATTTACTCACTGGCCCAGATGACGAAGGTAAAGATCTTGTAGCCATTCCCAAAGTCCCGGACAAACAGGGCGTTTTGGCCGTTATCGTTCACTTTCTTCCCCCAATTTTCAACGGCATGGACGTCCGCATTTGCAAAGCCAGCTGGCATGGCCCCAATTGTGGTCGAACCATCCAGGTGTCCGGTACCCTTGCAGGAGTGGGTGGAGGTGGACAGCGTCTTGCCAGCGGAGGCGGGATCATAGATGCACAAGAGCTGGTCATAATCACCCTGGTTGGGTGCCTGATTCGTGCTTGGGTTGTTCGTATAATCCATACAGGTGCCAAGATTGGAGTTATTG
>JBLNAU010000677.1:0-2862 GCA_050259515.1 Syntrophothermus sp. | reverse complement strand
GCCTTCATTCATGGTGATTGCCAGGGGCTGGGCGCCGCCCATCCCACCCAGGCCGGCGGTCAGGACGAATTTCCCTTTGAGCGATCCCCAGCCTTTCAGCCTGGCCAGCGCGCCGAAGGTTTCATAGGTCCCCTGCAGGATTCCCTGGGTGCCGATATAGATCCACGAGCCAGCCGTCATCTGGCCGTACATGATCAGGCCCTTTTTGGCAAGCTCATCAAAGTGCTCCCACGTGGCCCAGTGCGGCACCAGATTTGAATTGGCGATCAACACCTTCGGTGCATCCCGGTGACTCTTGAAAACGACCACGGGTTTCCCGGATTGCACGAGAAGGGTTTCATCCTCTTCAAGGTTCTTGAGCGACTCAAGGATTGCGTCGAACGCCTCCCACGAGCGCGCCGCCTTGCCGCGCCCGCCATATACGACGAGATCTTCCGGTCTTTCCGCCACTTCAGGGTCGAGATTATTCTGGATCATGCGATAGGCGGCTTCGCTGAGCCAGTTCTTACAGGTGAGTGTAGTCCCCCTCGGGGCGCGTACGGTTCTGGGTCCAGACATGATGCGGTCTCCTTGTTCCGCAACGAGATGAAATTGCAGGGTATATGGCAATCTGACCCTGTCGCTATGGATTGTTGCGGTACTTATTGGAAATAAAAAATCCCTCCCGTTAATTATACGCCGGGAGGAATGGGCCGGGCGTCTGCTTTATCCAGATATCCGATTGAGTGAAGAATGCCGACTCATCCATCACCTGATATTTTGGTTTTGGAGTTGCCATTGAAATACCCATCACGCCCTACTCAGCCTTAAGAAGGGAAATCACCTGGATGAATCTTTGCTTCTTGTGGATGGGTCAGCTATGGTTCGATAAGTTTGACCGAGCCTTCGATCTGATCCATGACCGGGAGAAATTGATCCCCAAACTGTTTCGGCGTTCCCAGTTGGACCATGATCATTTTGCCGCCGGCCTGGAAAACGATCACTTTGTAGCGGGCCGAAACCTGACCTCCTAATGGAGAGGGCACGCTCTGCTGGTAATCCAAAATTCCCATTTCCACTCCATTGGCATTCGTGACCACATTATTATTGCTGGAGAGCTGCTGAGCACCCTGTTGGGTAATTGATTCTTCAAGCGCCCCTGTGACAAAGTCCATTGGCATGGAGGACATGACTTTATTGTCAATGGCCATCACACCCAGGGTTGTTGAAAAGCCATTCTGGCTATACTTTGAGTTCATGTTAAGGGCCATGATCCTGATCATATCCGGATCAAGATTCTTGAAGGTTTCAGCAATATCCTTGAATTCAGGGTTTTGTTCTGATATACCCTTGAGAATATCAGCCATATCCCCGGAACTTAATGGAAGAATCATCCAGCCCTTAGGGAGTGCCAGCTGGTATTGGTTATCGTAATCTGTAAACAGTGTCGAGCCATCGGCTTGTTCCTCTGTCTTGGAGCCAGTGGGCTGGGGTGTGGGGGACGGGGAGGGAGTTTGTGTTGGGGTGGATGTTGGGCTCGGGGTAAATGTCGGGCTTGGAGTCAAGGTACTGGTTGCTGTTGGTGTATCGGTGGCAAATAGATTGGAAACATTGGCCACGCTGGAACAGGAAAGAGCCGTCAGTGCCAGGATGCCCGCAAAAATGAACAATATTCGATGAGAGGTTGTTGGCTTCATTGTTACTCCTGATGTGCGCCCTGCCAGTGGACGGAGTTGGTTGTTAGATTTGATGCTTCTTCATGGGTTGAGTGAGGTCACACTGTTGATCACCTGCTCGAAATCCGGCAGTACAGTGTCTTTGAAATCCTTGTCTGAATAAAGATCCAGGACAAGTGCACCTGTCGGAAGGGTGAAGAATACAGACCTTTGAAACAGCTTTTTGGATGGATCCTGCGTCCAGGTCCGGTCGATTACAAGAATCCTGGTGCCGTCTGCTGTTTTGAGATAGCCCCGGTTTAGAAACAAATAATTTTTGAAGGCACTTTTCTTTTTGCCTTCCGCGGCGGCCAGTTGCTCCAGGCTGCGGGTATCGCCGGCATAAAAATTAACATCCATATCGGTCAGTATTCCATTGGAGGTATGTCCTTCGCGAACGTCAATGGCATCCAGGCGAAAGATGTTAAGGTCCATATCCTGGATCTGGGTGAGATGCTGACTCAAAGCCGGGTTCGCCGCTGCAACATCCGACGTGAACGCCTGGTAGTATTCCTCCTCATTGACGCGCAAGGGCATCCAGCCTGCCGGAATGAGCAGTTGAATCCCAGCCTTGTGATCGACGAAGAGTGTGCTTTGATCTTCCATCTTCACGAGGGAGGTCCCGTTGATCGATATTTTAGGCGTTGGAGTGAATGTCGCTGTTAAAGTGACAGGAGCGGTGGCGGTAAATGGGTGGGCCGCCTCGGTCTGTTTCGCAAGCGCCAGGGCTGTGCCGGCGAGCGATGTTTCCACACCGGGTGGGTTGACTACCGGAGCGGGCGTACGCCGACAGCCGCTGACCGTCAAAAGAAGGACAGATCCGATCAGGATGGAGTATAGAAGATTGGGTTTCATTGTTACCTCCAATATAAAATCCCGCTTGCATACTATATCTGGAAGGAATTGCCCTCTACATTCCAAATCAGTTGCGATTATGATGTTGCGCCTGCGCTCCCAGCCCGTGACAAAAAACTCCCGGCATGACATTGTCGGGAGTTCTTATGCAGACGCTTGCAGTTAGTTGTTTTGCTGGAGCATATCGCCGAAATTGGTGCCCTTTAGTCTCTGGACAAGCTCTTCCTGGGCATCACACCATACCGGTTTAATCGGGCAATTCTCATCGAAATGGCAGCTACCTTCACTTCCCACACACTCATTTAACTGGATG
>JBLNAU010000676.1:0-4037 GCA_050259515.1 Syntrophothermus sp. | reverse complement strand
GCTCGCAGGGGATTGCAGATTTTGGGATCTCGTCCATTGCAGCTCCGGTGATCGAGGAGAGTCTTAAAGGGCTGGCGGTCCTGATCGTCTTCATCGCATTTCGCAGGGAATTCGACTCGGTCCTGGATGGGATCGTATACGCGGCGATCACCGCCATGGGCTTTGCTGCGATCGAAAACGTTCTCTACATTTACCGGAATGGCTTCCTCGAAGAGGGCTGGACCGGCTTCTGGACCCTGGTTTTTATCCGGGTGTTGCTGGTGGGCTGGATGCACCCATTCTTTACATCCTTCACAGGGATTGGGCTGGCAATCTCACGCATCAGCCCCAACACATTCATCAAGTTTATTGCCGTGCCTGTGGGTTTTGCTACCGCGGTGTTTGCACATGCCTTCCATAACACCTTCAGCGGCCTGATCGGCGGGCTGGGAGGCTTTATCGCCGGCACCGCGGTGGATTACCTGGGGTATGCGTTTATGCTGGCCTTTGTCGTCTGGATGATCGTCCATGAGCGGGATATCTTGAGGCGCCAGCTTCCTGAAGAGGTGGAAAAAGGGTATCTCACCCAGCGACAGTACCTCAGCGCGCTCTCCTTCTTTCAGACCAACGCCTATCTATCCGCCTTGATGTCAGGAACGTTCAGGAAAACGGCCCGCTTCTACCAGGTCTGCGGTGAGCTGGCCCACAAAAAGGAACAGTTCAGGAGATTGGGGGATGAGCGGGGCAACACCCGAACGATCGAGGCCCTGCGCTCCGAGCTGGTTGCCCTCTCGCGGGTTGCGAAGACATAACGAGAATTGCCGGCCCGGACGGTGTATCCACTGTCCCTACCTGCCCCACAATGTGATAAAATTTCGTCGCCCGCCCCCGTAGCTCAGTGGACAGAGTGTCGGCCTCCGGAGCCGAAGAGCGCAGTTCGAGTCTGCGCGGGGGCGCTTTTCGCGCCATGGATAAAACGCAGCTGCAAAAACGAAATCTCCCCCGTTCGATTCTCAACACGCTTCAATATCTTTTCATCGCCGGGAGGGATCCATCCTTCTTTTACTGGCTTTTGGGGGTAATCACGCTCATCGGCCTGGTCATCCGGATCTGGAGGATCTCCCAGCCGATCGCCTATGACGAGGCATATACCTTTATTCATTATGCGACCCGCGAATTCAAGCACATCCTCGCCGATTACAGCGCCCCCAATAATCACATTTTCCATACCCTCCTGGTTCGTATGGCCTACGAGCTGTTCGGCAGACAGGTCTGGGTTGTCCGCCTGCCCGCCCTGTTGGCCGGTATTCTATGTATCCCGGCTGCCTACTTTTCGGCCCGCAGGATATTCGACGCCAGCCAGTCGCTGGCAGCCTGTGCAGCGATCGCACTCCTCCCCTGGTTCATCAACTATTCGGTGAACGGGCGCGGCTATACGCTGATCATTTTATTTTCCCTGCTGCTGGCAAACGTGGGTGCTCTGCTGATCGAAAAACAAAGCCGGGCTGCCTTGACTGCCTATGCTGTGATCGCAACCCTGGGTTTTTATACGATTCCGATCTTCCTTTATCCCATGGCCGGGATTTCCCTCTGGATCCTCACCACGCACCTGGCTGGGCCGGAACCCTGGAAGGATAGATCCATCCGTGTCCGGGACTTCCTGTTCACATGTTTTCTGGCAGGCCTGATGACCTTGCTGCTGTACCTGCCAGTGATTCTGTTTGGCACTGGGCTTGCGTCGATCGTCAGCAACGAAATCGTCGAGTCCCGTGCGTGGGCAGTGTTTGTGGAGAACCTCCGGCCCCGCGCCCTCAAAACCTGGGAGAGCTGGATGCAGCAGATCTCCAGTCCGGTCCGGTATCTTCTTTTGACGGGATTCCTCCTTTCGCTCATCTTTTATCGCAAGGCGTCCAGGCAAAGGCTTCCCATGCCGGTATTTCTTGTCCTGGGAGCGGCGATCATGGTTCTTCTCCAGCGTGTAGCGCCCCTTGCCCGGGTGTGGATGTACCTGGAGGCATTCTATTTGATCTTTGCTGCAGGCGGGCTGGTCTGGCTGGCCGAGGTCCTGCTGCATAAAAATTTGAAACAGGAATATACAGCCAGGCTCCTCCCTACTGTTATTCTACTGAGCGTCGTCTTCATGTTCGTCCGCATCACTCTCGATACTCAAAATGGTTCTTTGGTTCCCAACCGCGGTGACTTTCCCGAGCAGCATGCTGCTGAGTATCTGGCTTCACACATGCAGGCAGATGATACCCTCCTGGCCATCTCACCTGTGGATATCCAGACTGCCTATTATTTGTTTATGTATGGGATCCCCTACGAGGTCTTTTACCAGAGGGATCATCCTGTGGAGGTCCAAAAAGCAACCGTCATCCTGCGGGTCAATTCAAAATACAAAACCCCCGAGTCCGTGCTGGGTTATTACAATCTTGCCGAAAACTTTGACCCGGCCTCCGCCCGGCAGGTGTATGAATATGGACCCATCCGAGTCTTTGTCCTATCGGCAAAGTAACCAATTGTGAAACATATTCTTTTCGTATTCTTGTTCCTCCTTTTGGGAACAAACTGCAGTACCCCCTCGAAGCCTACAGGTATACCCACCTCCACAACGGAGCCTCCAAGAGCAGCGCCCACTCCAGCGAATTTGCCTGTTGCCACGGAGACAGCCCTTCCGTCTCCCGCCCAGCCGACTTTGGCTCCCGTGGAAGGAACCACCTCCACCCAGGTCAATGTGCGCGCCGAACCGTCCACGACCGGGGGCATCCTGGGGATCATCCCTGCCAATACCAGGGTGCAAATTACAGGAAAAGACCCGGCCGGGAACTGGTGGCAGATTCTGTATCCGCAGGGGCAGGAAGGGAAAGGCTGGGTCACCTCCCAATATGTCAGCGCTGCAAATGGCACAGTTGTCCCTGTGATCGGAGGCGGTCCGGACGCCGGCACAGGCAGCACAGCTGTGATCCAGCAGCAGATCAACGTCCGCAGCGGTCCCGGGACCAGCTTCAACTCCCTGGGCACGCTCAACGCCCGGGATGTGGTCCGTCTGACTGGGAAGGATCCCAACAGCACATGGCTACAGATCGAATTCCAGTCCGGGCCGGATGGCAAGGGCTGGGTCAATGCTGCGTTCGTACAGGCCACCGGTGTGGAAAGTCTTCCGATCATCACGGAAGGTGGTACAGCGGTCGGCACTGGCACTCCAACCGGGATTCCTCCCACACCCACTATCACCGTGATTCCAGCCTGGGAGGATAACGACTCCCAGGATCATCCAATCGCCAGCGTGATCCTTGAGCCGCAGGGGACACAAACTCTGATCTATCGTGGGGATGTCTCCTCCCCTCAGGGAGATCCGCAGGACTGGATCCGGTTCACATCCTACAAGGATGTTGTTTTCGCCAGTCTGCACTGCAGCCAGACAAGTCATCTTATGGCAGGCGTTTTCGAAAATGGTCGACCCACTTCAATCGTGCTGGCCTGTGGCGATTCGTTGAAACCAATTCCGGTGAAGACCAACACGGTGTATACGATCCATGTGCAGGCAGCCCAGTTCTCTGGAGGGGTACAATATACTCCCTACACCATTAGAATTCAAACGAGTCCATAATACATGACTGTCTATAAACCTCTTACCGCAGACCGTACGGATATGCTGCGCCGAAAACAAATGTACGGGATCTGGTATGGCGCATCACTGGGTTTCTTTTTCGCTTTCTTTACCTGGGGTCTGGATTCGTATTTTTTAAGCAGGATGAACAGCCTGTATCCCTGGGTTAAATTTGCAGCCGGTGCTGTGCTTTGCATGGCATCCGGCGCGCTGGCCGGATGGCTTTCAGCGAGGAGGGATAAGCCCCAGCTCGCCATCCTCATCTGGATGGCGCTGGGATTATTCTGGGCCTGGCTCGTCGTCACTCTGCCCACCCTGATTTTTCCACGGCTGCTCAGCCTGCTCGAACCGGCTGTGCAGGAATATCTGCATTATGTCTATTACGAAGAATTCTCCACGCGCATCGGCGTGGCATTTGCCTGGATCATGATTTTTGTCGCGATCGCAG
>JBLNAU010000675.1:0-3859 GCA_050259515.1 Syntrophothermus sp. | reverse complement strand
ACAGGGCTATCCACATTTCTCCGGTCGCGCCGTCTACCGCAAGAAGTTTAAGCTTCCAGCGTCCTTCAGGGATCAGCGAGTCTTCGTGGAGCCCAGGATGGAGGACGATGTCCTGGAGGTGATCATCAACGGACAATCGGCAGGCGTACGGCTTTGGGAGCCCTATCAGGTGGAAGTAACGAATTTGTTAAAGTCCGGCGAGAACACGATCGAGCTGCGCGTGGCCAATACGCTGGTCAATCTGCTGGAGCGGGTCGAGCGCCCCTCCGGCCTGGCCGGTGCGCCGCGACTTGTCCCCTATGAGACGTTCACATACGATCTACAAAGCGAATAGTGGAGGTGCCATGAAACTGAAAATCGAAGATCTCACTCCCGAGGCTTTTGCCCCGTTTGGCGAAGTCATTGCCCAGCCCGGGCGCGCCAAGGACGCCTCCGGGCCGGGCTGGACCTGGTGGGGCCAGGATCATCTGCTCGCAGGCGGTGACCGGAAGTACGCGATCGGATATCTGGACCTGCAACCGGCGCCCCTGACCTTCGACTGGGCCGAGCGCCATATGCATAGCGACGAACTATTGGTGCCCATGGGTGAGGATTGTCTCGTATATGTCGGCCCGGCGGAGTATCCTGACGAACCAGACCGCCTGCCCGCGCTGGAAAGTTTCCGGGTCTTTCGCCTGCGCAGGGGACAGGGAGTCCTGCTGGGGAAAGCCGTATGGCACGGTGCCCCCCTGGCTCTCGATAAACCCCTCAATGTAGCCGTCCTGCTGCTCAAGGATACGGGCACGGTGGACGGTCATGTGGTTCGATTTGAAGATACGCCCGTGCAGATCGAAAGATAAAAGGAGACTACCATGCCTGTTGTAGACCGTCGCGAATTTGGCGGCCGCTTTACTGTTCGTGAAAATTCGCAGCGCCTCGCCAATTATCGGTATCTGGAAGTCCAGCTGATGGAGATGATCGCGGGCTGGTGTCATACCACTCCCCAGCTCGCCTTCAAGGCCACTTTTGGCTATCATGTCTATGATCATGCCCAGGCCGCCGACCTGCTCGGGGAGCGCCTGGAGCAATTGCGATCGACGCGCGACAGCCAGGAGCCCGGCAGCGATGAATTTGCTCGCCTGTGCGAAACGGTCTGGAAAATGGATGACACCGTCGAGCGCCTGACTGCCGTTTACCGGGTGCTTGAGCCGCACCTGGTCAGCAGTTACGTCTACCATGCCGATGCCACCGATCCTCTGGCCGACACCCCAACTGTCCGCTTGTTGCGGCAGCTCGCCGCAATGGGACAATCGCACGTGGCCTGGGGTCAGGCAGTTTTAGATTCCTTGACACGCGATCAAGACATGCGCCGTAAGGCCTTGGAGGTGCAGGCAGAGATCGAGGCCAGGCTGGTGGAGTCAGGCGGGGTCACCGGCCAGGGGATCGAATCTCACTGGCTGACATTCCACAGCACCCGCGAGGCAGACAAGCCCAAGCCCCGCACCCGGCGCAGCGGCCGCGTCTACCGCTTCAAAAAGAGTTGTGCACCCCTCGAACATTCCATCGTCGAGTCGCCCTTCTGGTTCTCAGCCGATCCCAAGGATTTCGAAAAGGCCTATACCTCGCAGGACGAGTGGTCCATCGAAGGATACCGCCATAAATTTCACCAGCTGCTCTACGGCGAAGTGGAAACCACCGACCGCATGGGCAAAATGCTGTCCGAATTCCCCGAACTTCCGTGGGCCATGCGCATGGAGCTTGCCCACCAGATGTGGGATGAGGCCCGCCACATTGAAATTGTGGCCAAGGTCTGTGAAGAGGAGCTCGGCGCAACGCTGGGATATGGTCCCTGGCCGCTCGCCTGGTGGTGGATGCAGAACGAGTCCGACCCACTACGCAGGATCTCTGTGACCAATAGCTGGGCTGAGCGCAACCTGATGGGCACTTTGCGCGAGTGGCGTGAGCATGCCGAGGAACGCGGGTACACGCGCATTGCCGAGCTGTGCGATTATCTGCAGGCCGACGAGTTGACGCACGTCCGTCTGGCAACGGATTGGATCCGCAAATTTACGGACGACAAACCGGAATACCGCAGCGAGCTGGTCGCCTGGAGTCGGAAAGCCGTGGATGTGGTCCAGGGCTTTTACAACAGCGCCTACAGCGCCTCAGATAGTCCCGAGCCGAAGTTTTCCTTCCTGCGCGGCGGTGATGTCGAGGACGATCGCACCGGGATTCCAAGCAATGTAATTGGTGAATAATTCATAGGAGCCATATGACTGAACCGATGACGGGACGCGCCCGGATGCTTGCCGCCTTTGCACATCAGAAACCCGATTATGTTCCGGTCTCTCCGGATATTTCCGCCATGGTGCCCGTCCGGTTGACGGGTCGTCCCTTCGATGAGATGTTCCTGGATGGCCAGCCGCACAACGGATATGCTTCCGCCAGCGTCGCCCAGGCGTATGTGGATGCCGTCAAATACTACGGCATGGACGGCTGGTACATCTACGGCTCGATGCGCGAGCTCTCCCCGCAGGACCGGCCGCAGTGGAAATCGCGGCTGGAGCACCTCCCGGAGGGCGGGCAGGTCAAGTATGAAACAGCTCAAACTCCCTACGGCGAATTAACCCGCCAGATCCTCTATCCCACGACGGAGCCCCCCTGGGACCATGAGAAACCGGTCAAGGATCTGCACCGCGACTGGCCCAAGCTGCGTGCGATGATGGGCGAGGATGGCAACTGGTGCTGGGAAAAGACCTTCAACGACCGCGACCGGATTGGCGAGCTGGGCGTGTACTCCGTGGCGATCGGCATCCCCCAGGACTGGTGGTTCTTCCAGCGCGACGGCGGATACAACGTCATGTTCTACGATTACGCCGATGACCCCGCTTACATTCAGGAGATCTTCGATTTCTACACTCGCTATGCCCTGGCGCGCGTCGAGGCCGCCTGCGTGGCCGGCGCAGATGAGATCATGCTGGGAGGATCCGCATCCAGCCTGAGCGTCAGCAGCCCGCGCAATTTCCGCAAGTATGACCTGCCCTTCATTCAGAAGGCTGCGGAGATCTGCAAGCGCTACGGTGTTTATTCCCACCTGCATGTCTGCGGCCGCTCTCGCAAGGTGGTGGAAATGGTCGCCGAGGAAACAGAGGTCGACGTCATGGAGCCGCTCGAGGAGCTGCCCGGCGGCGATGTGGACATTGCCGAGATCAAGCGGCGCTATGGCAAAAAGCTTTGCTTGAAAGGCAACCTTAACACCTTTGAGTTCATGCTGCGTGCCACCCCCGAGCAGGTCGAGGAAAAAGCCAAGCGGCTGATCGATGACTGTGCAGCCGAGGGCGGCTTTGTGCTCTCCACGGGCGACCAGTGCGGGCGCGACACACCGGATGCCAATCTGTTCAAGCTCGTGGAGGTCGCCCGCGACTATGGGCGCTATTAAGCCTGTCCCAGCGTGCATGCGACCCGAATTCTAAAACAAAAGGAAATCATTCATGCCCCGTCCAATTACCATCTCCAGCGGCCAGTGGTGGGATGTCCCCTTCGAGACGCTCTGTCAGATGATGGCCGAATTCGGTTACGATGGCCTCGAACTCGCCTGCTGGGGCGACCACTTTGACGTGGAACGCGCCCTCAGCGACGACGCGTATTTGCCCCACCGCCGCGACGTCCTGGAAAAATATGGCTTGAAATGTTATGCCATCAGCAATCATAATGTCGGCCAGGCGATCTGCGATGTGATCGATGAAAAGAACAGGTTCGCCTTGCCGGCCCATATCTGGGGCGATGGCAAGGAAGAAGGCGTGCGCCGCCGGGCGGCCGAAAATATGCAGAATGCCGCCCGCGCCGCTGCCCGATTCGGTGTCCCTGTGATCAGCGGTTT
>JBLNAU010000674.1:0-2936 GCA_050259515.1 Syntrophothermus sp. | reverse complement strand
GCTGGTGACGATCACGGGCGGCAAAGCGACGACCCTGCGGCTCATGGCCGAAAAGACAGCGGACCTGGTCTGCCAAAAGCTCGGTGTGACTGCCGGTTGCTGTACGAAGGATTATGCCTTGTTGTCATTCCGCCAATATTACATGCTGCCCAATTAAGGTGATGTCATGAGCACAGTTCGCTGGAAAATTACACTTCAGGTTTACCGGCAAAAAGGTAAGCAAACCCCGCATTACGATAACTTCGAGATGGAAGCCGATCCGGATGAATATGTTCTGGATGTGGTGGAGCGCGCCTGGGCCTATCATGATCACACGATTTGTTTCCGCCACGCCTGCCATCATTCGACATGTGGCGCGTGTGGAATGCGGGTGAACGGCGTTGAGAAACTGACCTGCATCACAAAGGTTGCATCCATGATAAAGGATGGCGGGATGATGCGCGTGGAGCCGCTCCGCAATTTCCCGGTCGTGAGCGACCTGGCCGTGGATATGGGCAGCTTTTACAGCCGCATGGAGCTGGTCGGTCACCGCGAGGTGCTGCCGATCACAGAAGTATGTGTCCAGCCCGATACACCGTCCACGCCTGCACTTCCCACCTGGCCGGAGGGCTATGAGCGCCTGTCTGATTGCATTTCCTGCGGTCTGTGCATCAGCGCCTGCCCCGTCTCAGCGACCGATCCGGACTACCTGGGACCTGGCGTACTGGCTGGCGCGCAGCAAAATGGACTGGCCTGCCATCCCGAGCTATTGCCGGTTGTGGATGGGGAGAACGGTGTATGGCGCTGCCATTCGGCATTCGAATGCACTGCGGTCTGTCCCTCTTACGTCGAGCCGGCCTGGCGGATCATGGATCTGCGTAAGCAGGTCATCCGCCATCGCATCTGGCAGTTCTTCCATCCGGTCAGGAAATTGGCAACACACTCTGAGGAGGCAAGTAAATGAATTCAACGTCCGACCGGCCCACAGCCGGGAGATTTTACCAATGGTTCGATATCCGCAAGCGGGAGGCTGGATCCTGGGGTTTTGCCTTGAACCGGATCACCGCTCTCGGGCTGACGTTCTACCTGTTCCTACACCTGATCATCCTCGGTCAGCTTGCGGTAGGGCCGGTTGCTTATGATAATTTCCTGGCTATGATCCACAACCCAATCTTCGTCTTTGGCGAGTTGTTGGTGGTGATCGCGGGCATTTATCATGGTCTCAACGGCCTCCGGATTGTGATCACCAGCTTCGGAATCGGCGTGTCGTCCCAAAAGGGCCTCTTCTATCTGGTGATCGTTGTGACAGCCATCGTTGGCCTGATGTTTGCGCTTCGCATGTTCACCGCCGGGTAACAAACATAGAAGGATGCCCAATATGGATATCTCACGAACCGTATCCCAGACCCGCGAAACGAGCACATTATGGCTGATCAAGGCTCTCACCGGGGTGTTGATCGTAGTCATCCTGGTCGTTCATTTCACTGTCAATCACATGCTGGGGGAGAACGCTCTGTTGACCTACCAAGATATTGTGGAGTACTATACCAACCCGATCGTCCCTCTCATGGAGGTTATCTTCGTTGTTTTTGCTGTCTCGCATTCCCTAATCGGCCTGCGCGGCATTATTCTTGACTTGAAACCTTCGGCCGGCCTCCTGAAAATCGTGGATTGGGGCTTTATCATCCTGGGGATTACAGCGGTTGTTTACGGCATCTCGCTCATCGCCGTGATCGTCTCCCGAGGGGTAGCCGGATAAACTTACCTGGATTAACCCCTGATGCTGATTATCCCGAAGCAGACATGTCGAATCTCCTCGACAGCCTGTACGCATTGCATATAATCAATCTTCGCGGACTTGTTATTCCATTAAGATTGAAGGTATTTAGGAACATCATGATTGATTGGGAGATTTCTGCATGATTCTAATCCAATGGCCGGATACGGACGCGTATTTCAACCTGGCGGCAGAGGAATATGTCTTCAGCCAGCTGGACCGGCAACAGGAATATTTGTTGTTATGGCAAAACCGCAATGCGATTGTTGTAGGGGTACACCAGAACACCTGTGAGGAGATCAATCCTGAATTTGTGGAGCAGAACGATGTCCAGGTGGTGCGCCGGCTGACGGGTGGCGGGGCAGTCTACCACGACATGGGCAATTTGAATTTCTCCTTCATAGTGAACGTTGATGGAAAGGGTTTTAACTTCCGGCTGCTGGCTCAACCTGTGGTACAGACCCTGAACCGTTTGGGCGTCGCTGCGGAGTTCAACCGCCGCAATGACCTGACCATTGGCGGCCTGAAAATCTCTGGGAATGCGGAGACGATGAGGGGCGACCGTCTCCTGCACCACGGCACACTGCTGTTCAATTCAAACCTGGAGACGCTTTCGGCTGCTCTGAAAGTGAAAGGTGATAAGATCGAATCCAAGGGCATCAAATCCGTGCGCAGCCGGGTGACCAATATCCAGGACCATCTCCCGGGCTTGACCGTTGATACGTTCAAAGAGATGCTGAGGGAGGAGATCGGCCGCTCGAACCGGCAGATCACAGAATATGCCTTCACGGAGACAGACCGAGCCACCATCGCAAAGCTGCGCGAGGAGAAGTACAGCACCTGGAATTGGAATTACGGTAGATCCCCGAATTACAACATCAAGAAAGAGCGACGTTTCAATGGGGGCGGGCTAAGCCTTTACATGACGGTTCATCAGGGCTTGATTCAATCCTGCCGTATCTTTGGAGATTTCTTTGGAGAAGGGGAACTGAGCGATATTGAACAGCATCTGGTTGGCGCAGAAATGCGGGAGGATGCCGTTGGGGTGGCGCTGGATGGCATAGATATCCCAGTCTATATACATGGTTTGAGTACGGAAGAATTTATCAAGATGTTAGTTTTTTGACTGTTGCTTTCGTTGTCCGATCCAAAAAGAAATTTACATTCGATTCTGTACACC
>JBLNAU010000673.1:0-22348 GCA_050259515.1 Syntrophothermus sp. | reverse complement strand
TTGATGTCGAAGTTGGTCCCGATCGCAAACTCACCGACGTGGCGGGCGCCTTCATCGGACTCGAGCATCTTCACCAGGTAGGCCTGATTCTTCTCTGCCTGCGCGATTTCCACGCGGCCGCGGTTGAAGGTGAGCTCGGCTCCCTCCACAGCCACGCCTCCATAAATGGCGGGATAGGTGAACTTCACCCAGCCATTCACGGAGTCCTCCACGGGTCCGGTAAAGATCTCTCCATCCGGCATGTTATGGGTGCCGGTCGAATTCATGAATTTACGTCCTTTGATGGAAAGAGTCAGATCGACGTTCGGTCCGTGCATGACCACCTGGCTTTTTCCGGCCAGCCAGTCGATCGCACGCTGCTGTCCTTCTGCGGTGCTGTTCCAATAGCCGATCGGGTCGGCTTCCTGGGCGTGCACCGCGCCGAAGACAAAATCTTCATATTCCTTCAGGCTCATGCTGGCATCCTGCGCATACGCGTCCGTTGGATAGAGGGTCGTTACCCATTTGAATGTCCCTTCGGCGCCGCGTCGCATTTGTGATTCGGTGATCGTGCTGAGGGCCTTGCTTCGCCGCTGAGCCTTCAAGGGATCGATGTTCGTTGTGCCGCGCGTGTTCGTCGCGGAATGAATCCGGATCCGGCTTTCGAACTGGTCGTAGGCGATCTTATAAAAAGTGGGAATGAAATCGAGCTGGGTATCTTTGGCGTAGGTCAGATACAGTTCATCCTGGCTGTACGGCATCATGCCCGGCAGCGCGATCATAGGGTGGGGGATGCCGCCTCTTTCCAGAATCTGGATATACAGCTCCCGGATCAATGGTTCGGCCGCTGTTGTCGCTTCGATCAGGACGCGGTCGCCGGGGACGATCCGGGCGGAATGCTCCACCAGGATTTTTGCGAAATTTGCTACACGAGAATCGGACACGTGATTTTCTCCTCTTCGAAATACCAACCGTGAAAATTATAACATTCCACCCGTTCTTCACTTTTTATCCCTATCGATTTGTAACGTTTTTCATGTGACACAAATTTCCGCCTGGGAGATGGGTTATACTTTTCAGTCATGAAACAACTTCTCCAAAACATCAAAACGGGGAAACCCACGATAGAAGACGTTCCCATCCCGACCCCGCGTGAAGGGCAGGCGCTTGTTAAAGTGGCTGCCAGCCTGGTATCCGCAGGGACCGAGCGGATGATGGTCAAGAATGTTGTCGAACAGGCTCGTTCGCGTCCCGATCTTGTCAAGCAGGTCCTGGACAAGGCCCGCCGGGAAGGGATCACAAATACCGCACGAGCTGTTTTCAATCGCCTCGACCAGCCCATGGCGCCTGGCTACTCTTCGGCCGGCACGATCATTGCACTGGGTGAAAATATGCAAGGCTTCAAGATCGGCCAGCGCGTGGCCTGCGCCGGGGCCGGATACGCGGCCCATGCGGAATACAATGTGGTTCCGCGTAATCTGCTGACTCCTCTGCCGGACAATGTTGATTTTGAATCCGCCGCTTTTACCACTTTGGGCGCCATCTCCCTGCATGGATTCCGGCTTGCCGGGCCTCAGCTCGGGGAAAATATCGCAGTGATCGGAATGGGACTGCTGGGACTGTTGACCGCCCAGATCGCGGCGGCTGCGGGATGCAATGTGCTGGGCATCGATGTGGACCCGGCCCGGATCGCCCTCGCTGCCTCTTTGGGGCTGAAAACGGTCAGCCGCGAACAGGCCGTGGACGCCTCTGCCGCGTTCACCGCCAACCGCGGCTTCGACGCGATCATCATCTGTGCCGATACCTCCTCCAACGATCCGGTGGAGCTGGCGGCGGTCATTGCCCGCGACCGGGCCCGCGTGGTTGCCACCGGAGCCGTCGGCCTGACCTTTCCGCGCAAGAGCTACTTCGAAAAGGAAATATCCTTTATCAACTCACGTTCCTACGGGCCGGGCCGCTATGACCCCGTTTACGAAGAGCAGGGCAACGACTACCCGATCGGCTATGTCCGCTGGACGGAAGGTCGCAACTTTGAGTCTGTTGTTGATTTGATGGCAAAAGGCCAGTTGAGCGTCAAACCCCTGATCACACATCGGTTTGATATTGCCGAAGCCACTCAAGCCTATGAGGTCATTACAGGGAAAACAGGGGAAAAATTCCTGGGCGTGCTTTTGACCTATCCGGTAAAAGTGGAAGGGGTGGAAGGTTCGAAAGTTATCAGGTTTAATGCTGAAACATCGAAACGTTCAGACGTAGTAAACTTAGGCGTTTTAGGAGCCGGAATGTTCGCCAGCTCGATACTGCTGCCGTCAATCCAAAAGGCGGGCGATATTCAGCTGGTTGGTATTGCCTCCTCCGGTGGACTCCATGCCCAGCATGCCGGCAGGAAATTCGGTTTTCGATACGCGACTTCCGATGACGATGAGATCCTCAATGACCCGAATATCAACACAGTAGCCATTCTGACCCGCCATAATACCCATGCAGAGCTGGTTGTGAAGGCCCTGCAGGCAGGCAAGCATGTCTTTGTGGAGAAACCGCTGGCGATTAACAGTGAACAGTTGTCATTCATCGATGAACAGTTGAGAAATACGGATCATTGTTTACTGATGACCGGCTTTAACAGGCGCTTCTCGCCCTTCGCACAGAAGCTTGCAGAGTTTTACCAGAATCGTACAGAGCCGATGTATGTCCATTACCGAGTCAATGCCGGGCTTATTCCCCTGAATCACTGGACGCAGGATCCAGAGATCGGCGGTGGACGGATCATCGGCGAGGGCTGTCATTTTGTGGATTTTATTAGCTATCTGGTCGGTGACGTTCCAAACTCGGTCACCGCCCATGCATTACCGGATCATGGGAAATATCGTGAAGACAATGTCTCCATGACCTTTACCTTCCCGGATGGCTCTCTCGGCCTCGTGGATTATCTTGCCAATGGTGACAAGTCCCTGCCCAAGGAGCGTGTGGAAGTCTTTTCTGGCGGACGGGTTGCTGTGCTGGATGATTTTGTCTCCCTGCAGACCGTGAAGGATGGCAGAAAAAAAGAGGAAAAAGATTCTCAGAATAAGGGCTGGGTGGATGAATGGAAGGTCTTCGCAAAGGCTATTCGCGAAGGCAGTCAACCACCCATCCCGTATGAGCAGTTGATTGGTGTAACCCGGTCTACTTTTGCAGCCGTGGAGTCATTGCGAACGGGGAATAAAATCCAGATTTAACGATTTACGTTTCCATACAGGAGTTGGAAAGGTTAATGCTAGGGGCCGGGTTTAAGAGAGTGATCACTTACGAAAGCGCTATTTCCAACCGGTATTGATTGGATCAAAGACCGAATAGTTTTTACAATAACAATGAAATCTTGATTGGGAAATTACGTATGGACTATATCCAGGAACTTCGCCAGTTGATCGGCCACCGTCCCATTCTGATGCTCGGGGCGGTGACACTCATTTTGGATAAAGAGCAGCGTCTCCTGATGATGAAGCGCACCGATAGCGGCCTCTGGGGTGTTCCGGGCGGTGCCGTCGAGCTGGGCGAGGTGATCGAAGATGCCGCCAGACGCGAGACAAAGGAGGAGACCAATCTCGATGTTTTGGGGATGTCCCTGTTCGGGGTATTCTCGGGCCCCGAGCTGTATTACAAATATCCGAACGGGGATGAAGTTTATAATGTGTCCATTGTTTATTTATCACATCACTGGCGGGGTGAAGTCAGGCTCAATGACGAACACAGCGAATGGAACTGGTTCGCGGCCGGCGACATCCCAAGTGACTTTAGCCCACCGCTCATTACGATCCTTGAGCAGTTCAAACGGACCCCCTTTTCACCTGAAACGTAACACCTTAAACCTGATACCCTTATGACAGTCAAACCCTGGAAAATCCTTGAGACAAATTATTTTCGCCCCCGGTTCAGGATCGATAAATGCGAGCTGGGGAATGGCAAATTTCTGGATGCCACGATCTTTGAATTCCGAAGCTGGGCAAATGTGATGGCATTGACCAAGAGTGGAGAAGTGGTCTTGATCCAGCAATATCGCCACGGGGTCCGGGATGTTTTGTGGGAATTTCCCGGAGGTGTGGTGGAGGATGAAGAGGATCCACTCGAAGGCGCCAGGCGCGAGCTGCTGGAGGAAACAGGGTACGCTGCTTCCCAGATGATCGAAATAGCCCGCTTATATCCAAACCCGGCGCTCCAGACCAATACCTTATATGGTTATCTGGCCCTGGATGCGGAAAAGGTAAGTGAGCAGGTTCTCGACGCGGGCGAGGATATCGAAGTTCACTTGGTTCCCCTGGAGGAGCTGATCGGGATGGCCAGGCGCGGTGACTTTCCACACGCTTTGATGACGGCCGTCCTGTTTTCTGCGCTGGTTTATATGGGCAGGATTTAGGAAATATGGGGAGGAACTGGTGAGAACTCGTGCTGGAATCGTATTGATCCAGGATCAAAAGGTTGCGCTGATCGAGCGTTTCCGTGCCGGATTGCACTATTTTGTCTTTCCCGGCGGCGGTATGGACGAAGGCGAAACACCCGAGCAGGCGGCTGTGCGGGAGGCAAAGGAGGAGCTGGGGATTGAAGTTGGGATCAGACAAAAGGTGGCAGAGATCCAGCTCGCCTCCAAAAGCCGGCAGATTTACTACCTCGTCGAGCAGACCGGCGGCGAGTTCGGCACCGGGACCGGAGAGGAGTACCAGGACGCGGACCCGAACGACCCTGATGAAGGAGTTTACATCCCGGTCTGGATGCCCATTGAGGAACTGACCCTTCATGAAAAGATTTTTCCCAGGGAAGTTGTCGATCTGGTGCTTAGGTCGGTAATGGAGGGCTGGAGCGATGTGCCAACGATCACTTTTGAAGAGCGAAGATGAAAGCCACACCTGGCGAAGTCCAGAAGTATCTTGTTCTGATCTCTGGAATCCCTCAGCGAATTGAAGAGACCATAAAGGACTGCAGGGAGGAACAGTTACATCATAAGGCCCATGCTAAAGCCTGGTCAGCCAGTGATCTTCTTGCCCACCTGCGCTCCTGTGCGGATCTGTGGACCCATTCCATTTATGCCATGCTGGCCGAAAAAGAGCCGGTGTTTTCCGATATTGATGAGCGAAACTGGGCCAAAGTAACGAAGTATGCTGAGCTGCCTTTTCGCGCCTCTCTTCAGATATTCACAGGCCAGCGCCAGAATCTTGTACGGGTGCTGGAGGCAATCCCCTTGGCATCCTGGGAAAGGTCTGCGCTGATCTTTGAGCGCCGGCATACTGTCTTTACTCAGACCCGGCGGCTGGCAAAGCATGAGGCAGAGCATATTGAGCAGCTACGCACCATCCTGCGGGTGTAAGCGGTAAAATAGAAATATGAAACTTGCATTGCGGCACAGAGAACCAGGTGAGTGACCTGACTCTGTGCCGTTCTGATTTTGAGAGGAGAACCCAATGCCGAACACTCGTTTCAATAAATTCCACCGCTATGCCGAACTCACACGCCTGTTGAAAGAATATGCCGCAGAGTATCCGCATCTAATTCGGCTCGAGTCGATTGGGAAAAGCCACGAAGGACGGGATGTCTGGCTGGTTACGGCGACCAATTTCAAGTCCGGCACGGATACGGAGAAGCCTGCCTTTTGGGTGGATGGGAATATCCATGCTTCGGAAGTCACTGCCAGTGCAGCCGCGCTGTATTTGATCCACGCGCTGGTGACAAAATACAAAAGCGACTCCAATATCACTCGCGTGCTCGACACCCGGGCCTTCTACATCGTGCCGCGCGTAAATCCGGACGGCGCTGAGTGGGCACTGGCCGACAGGCCCAAGATCATCCGCTCGAGCACGCGTGAATATCCCTTTGGCGAGGATCCGGTCGAAGGCCTGGTCTTTGGGGAGGATATCGATGGCGATGGACGTATCCTGCAAATGCGGATCGAAGACCCGAACGGCGCCTGGAAGGCTTATCCGGACGACCCGCGCCTGATGGTTCGCCGCGATCCGATCGAAACGGGTGGGACGTATTACCGCATCCTGCCCGAGGGCCTGATCAAAAATTATGACGGTGTGACGATCAAAGTGCTGGGCCCCAAGCAGGGCCTGGACTTGAACCGCAACTTCCCGGCCGGCTGGCGGACAGAAGGTGACCAGCATGGCGCAGGGCCGTATCCCACCTCCGAGCCGGAAGCGCGCAACCTGGTTGATTTCATCGCAAAGCATCCGAACATAACAGGCACGATCTCCTTCCACACGATGAGCGGGGTGCTGCTGCGCCCGTACGACGATCGTCCCGACGAGGCGTTTCCTGCCGAGGATCTCTGGACCTTTCAGAAGATCGGCGAGAAGGGCACCGAGATCACGAGCTATCCCAATGTCTCGGTTTACCATGATTTCAAATATCATCCCAAACAGGTCATCACCGGCGGCTTTGACACCTGGACCTACGATCACCAGGGCGTCTTTTCCTGGACGGTCGAATTCTGGAGTCCGATGAAGCAAGCGGGGATCGAGAAACTGAAATTCATCGATTGGTACCGCGAGCATCCGGTCGAGGACGATCTTAAACTGCTCAAATGGAACGATGAAGTGCTCCATGGCACCGGCTATGTGGACTGGTATCCATATAAACATCCCCAGTTGGGAAAGGTGGAGCTGGGCGGCTGGAACTCCCTGCATATGTGGACCAACCCTCCACTGGAGTTTTTGGAGAAGGAGATCAGCCCGTTCCCCGATTGGATCGTCTGGCATGCTTTGATCTCGCCCCGACTGATTTTGCGGGAAACGAAAGTGACTTCCCTGGGCGAGGGCACATATTGCATCCGGCTGGTGGTACAGAACGAAGGCTGGCTCCCGACCTATGTAACGAAGAAGGCTCTGGAAAGAAAAGTGACCCGGGGTGTCATCGCAGAAATATCACTGCCAAAAGGCGCCACTTTACAATCGGGAAAACAACGTGAAGAGCTGGGCGAACTGGAGGGCCGGGCATATAAAGCAGCCTTTAGTGACGAAAGTGAAGAAAGCACAAATGAGCGTGCCAAGGTCGAATGGGTGGTGAAGGGCAAGAAGGGAACAAAAGTTAAGTTGCTTGCAAAACATGAGCGTGCAGGCGTCGTCCGGACAGAGATGGTGTTGGAATAAATCAAAAACCGTGCGGATGTTAAGCACCTCAATGGAAAAAGGAACCGGGACAGTATTTCATGCGCTGTCCCGGTTCTTTTAGTTTTATTTATGATGATCTGCAGTTATAACAAAACGATTCCCAGAGACGCAACCAGTACGGCAAACGCACTACAGGCAAAATTGACCCAGTCGTTATTTAGCCACTCCCAGCCACGAATATGCAGGGTCGGTGTGCCGCAGGTGTGCAACGGGTGTTTTTCGGTTTCCTTTTCATCTTTTGGACAGTAATACATGGCCTGAACAGTTGCACCCAGGAATGAATCACAAAGAGATCCAGCCAGGCCCGCAAATGTGATCAGCAGCCAGTTTTCAGTGGACAGTGGCCCAACGGGGGAGAGGATCGCTGAAGGGACGGCGATCGCCGCTGCACCTAAAAGGGAGGCGAGTGTTCCAAATAGTGATACTCCGCCCGAGGTCCCTTTCTCGACGCGCTTCTTTGGGTTGGTAATCATCCTAGGCTGAGTAGGGTTCAGGACACCCAACTCAGTTGCCCACGTATCTGCATTGACCGCAGCGAGAGAGACGGCAAAGCCAATCCAGGGAAGAATCGAGTCTGGATAGAACGCGTGGAGGGCGGCGAAGAAGGTCGCCAGTCCGCCGTTGCCAAAGACCTGGCCTGCATCCCGCTCGTGCCCTTTTGAGAACTTTTCATCCAGTCCCTTTTTGCGGTTTTTGAACGCCCGGCTTAAGCCGGAGGAAGTGATGAAGAAAATCATCAACAGGATGGCCCAGGACCAGCCGCCCAGGCCGAAGATGACAGTGCCCAAAAACACGGCAGCCAATGCGCCACTTCGATCGAGACTGTGTGCCCGGTAGGCAAGGTAGGCAACGATGACTGCCAAGATAAAACCGTAGAGGATCTGCATTAGATGGGTGTTGTGACCAGGAATAGGACTGCCAGGAGAAAGAGGACCGCGCACAGCGTGCTTGAGCTCCAAAGAATGAACGCAAGCGGACGCTGGCGATCCCAGCGGTAGAAATATAAGCCGGCAGTGATGCCGATCACGAACATCAATCCGCTGACCAGGGGCAGCAAAATTAGTTGTGTGGATGCGGCGACTTCATTGGGTGCTCCAAAAGGATTGAACCCAAACGGGATCTGGGACAGGGAGGGGATCAGGGCACCCACCCATGCAATCAGGCCCAAATTAAGCAGAAGGCCGCTGACCCACAGGAAGCGGGCAATGGGACTATCCCAGGCCTGGGTGAGAAGGAAGGATGGGTAGACGGATTTTGGCTCCGTGGGGGTCAGGCTTCCCATTTCCGTCGCCCGTGCGAACGTTTGGACGAGCCCGGCGGCATTCTGAGGAGAGATGGCAAAGATCCTCTTTGACGTGGCGATCAGGATCATATTGCGTGAGCTGGATGCAATGAACTCGACCAGCCCGAGATCGGGGTGGCGGCGGGTGCCGAGGATGGCGCCCGGCAGTCGAAGGCGCGGCAGCAAAAGCGGGCGCGTGAGATCCGATGCAGGCCGGACCCATTCGATGTCGTTCAGGGGAATATCCTCGATGCGCAGGCCCCACAACATCGCAAGACTGTCCCGGTCGATATAATAATCCGCCCGCAGAAGGGCATAGGCGCGGTAGCCCAGGAAAGGAATAGGAGCAAAGGTGATAAGTGCCATCAAAAGATACATGACAAACATGGGACCCACCTGGGCTCTCGACAAATTAATCGCTCCAATAATGGATACGGCCGCCAGTACCGCAATGATGATGGCGTGTATGAACAGACCAAGCCTTCGGGCTGGAGGGAAGTGACCGGTTTTGAGATAATTCATTTCAGGATGGGTAATGGAGCAGGTTACCCATTATTTTATAAGGGATGTGATGGTTTCACCGATTGCTTCAAAGGAAATGAGTTGATTCTCCTTTTCCTTGCGCGGCTTTAATTCTACCATTCCCTCTTTCAGCGCTTTTTCGCCGACGGTCACACGGATGGGACAGCCGATCAGATCGGCATCGTTGAACTTAACGCCTGCACGCTCCTCGCGGTCGTCAAAGAGGACAGACTTTCCGGCACCCTGGAGGACATGGTAAATTTCTTCAGCTTTGGCGCGGGTATCCAATTCCTTGCCTGGGACATGCATAAGGTAGATGTCAAAAGGCGCGGCCGGATGGGGGAAGGTGAGCCCTTTTGCGTCGTGGTTCGCCTCCGCCAGAGCCAGCAAAATATTCTTGAGCTCATATTTCTTGCGGGTAGTCAAACACATGGCAGGCAGGATGGATAGAGAGTTCCCGCAGTTTGGGCAGGCATCGCCTGCATTGACCTGTACGAGATCAGCAATGATACCGGCAGAGTAATCCCGCCCGTAATTTGTATTTTTGAGATGAAACCCGGGCTCATTCGCACCCGCAACCAGATTCTGCGACTTCGGGATGAGATCATCGACAACGATCAGCGCATCCTCCAGCCCTATTGGGGAGGCGTAGCCGGCGGCCGCACCGGATCGCTGGATTTCCTCCAGGGTTGCTGCCCGGACGTCACCGGCATGGTTTTTGAGCTTGGCTTCGCTGAGCTGCATGTCCCCGCGTACGACGGCGAAGATAAACTTCTGGTCGTCCAGGCGGGTGTACAAGAGCGCCTTGGCTGTTTTTGCTTTCGGGACTTGTAAAAAATCGGCCAGCGCTTCGATGGTGTGACAATCGGGCGTGAGGATCTTTTCCAGGGGAAGCTCGTCCTCTTTGGGCAGTGCAGTCTTGACGGACTGCGCGAATTCAAGCCGCTGGGTGTATCCACAGTTCGGGCAATGGGCAACTTCGATCTGGCCGGACGCAATGGGAAAGAAGGTCTCATCCTGATTGCCAACGCTTGGCAGGGCGAGTGCCTCGAGAAAGGAAGGGTCATCGGATAATCCTTGCAAGTGCTCCAGGATGGCCTGGCCGAGTTGGGTTGGGATATTTTCACGGGTCAGGTAACCGGCACGGACAAGAAAAGAAAACCCTTCGGTTCGTGCGTTGTTGGGGGCTTCACGCTGTGTCTGGATGTTGAGGTCGCGATATTTCATACTATATTTTTACCCCTCTCCTTTGGGGAGAGGGGCAGGGCTGATGTCTATTCTTCTTTTTTCTTCCGGGTCATTTTTCGGGTTGTCCCGTCCATCATCGAGTCAGGTACCACGATCGGCGTGGAAGCGATGGATTCGGCCTGGGCCGCCTCGGACGGTGTGGTCTCGGGAGCCGGCTCCAGGTCCAGATCGACCGTTTCCTCCATGCGGATCTGGCCGCGCAGGAAGGCGCCCTCCTCGGTCACGAAGGCAGTTGTGACCACATCCCCCCAGACCCGCCCGGTGCCGCGGATCTCCAGCTTTTGCGTGGTGATATTGCCGCGCACTGCGCCTGCCACGATCACAGTATTGGCACGCACATTCTGACAGGTCACGCGTCCCGTCTCGCCGATCACCAGCATGCCGCGCAGGGCGATCTCGCCCTCGAACGCACCCTCGATCCGAACGCCGCCCGAGCCGTTGATGGATCCATGCCAGATCACACCCGAGCCGAGCACCGAGGTAATCCGCTCAACGGCCTGGACCGGCTGTTGGGTTTCGGTGGGAGTAGAATTTCTCTTGAACATATACGGATAATTTTACCGTAGAAACAAAAAGGCGGACCCCCGTCCGCCTTCAGTGTTTACCTATCCTTCACTCTTTTCCTCACCCATTTTCATTTGAACGCCCATGGTATTGAACCCGGAGTCGACATACAGCACTTCACCGGTAATACGCCGTGACAGGTCGGAAGCCAGGAAAACAGCGGCATTGCCCACATCTTCGATCGTCACGTTTTCCCGCAGCGGGGCCGCGTCTGCAAAGTGCTTGTACATATCCCGGAAGCCGCCCACGCCTGCCGCAGCCAGGGTGCGGATCGGCCCGGCAGAGATGGCATTGACGCGGATCTTCTCCGGGCCCAGGTCATAAGCCAGGTAACGGGTGGACGATTCCAGTGCGGCCTTTGCAACGCCCATCACATTGTAGTGCGGGGCGACCTTCACCGAGCCGTGATAGGTCAGGCACATGACGGATGCGCCGGGGTTCAGGATGGCGTGAAAGGCATTCGTCAGGGCAACGAATGAAAATACCGAAATATCCAGCGCATTTCGGAAGCCTTCGCGGCTGGTCTGATAGTAGGGCTTGCTCAGCTCGTCCCGACCAGCGAAAGCAATGGAATGGACCAGTATATCTATCTTTCCGAAGTGCTGCGCGGCCTTCTGGGCGACGGCCGTGATCTGTGCGTCCTGGGTGACATCACATTCCTCCACCCACTGGCAGCCCACTTTCTCTGCCAGAGGCCGGACGCGGCGTTCGAGCATCTCGCCCGCATAGCTGATCCCAAGATTTGCGCCTTCCCGGTGAAATGCCTGGGTGATGCCCCAGGCGATCGAGCGGTCATTTGCCAGACCAAAAATCAGTGCGTTCTTACCTTCAAGTAAACCCATTGCTCCTCCAAATTTGTAAGTTGGGAACAGAGAGCAGATGACGAGTCTCTATCCTCCGGTTTCCACTGTCCAACCTTTGACCAGAAATCTCCACGGCTTCGAGAGCCAGGGCTCCGGTGTTTTATTTAAACCCACACGCGGGCCTTTCGTCACGAGGGAATTGGGAACTTTTATGCCCTCTTCGATCCAAAGCCCACTTCTCCTGTTCGTGAGATCGGCGCCGTTGTCAAGCTTCGTAATTCCCATCGCCTGGCAGAGCTTTCCGGGGCCGAAGGTATCCCGCCCGTGCCTTCGCTCCATCATCACATCCACGCCGTCCACCGGTTGGATGGCACGGATCAGGACCGCGGCGGGGAAGCCCACCCGTTCCGTGACCACGTTCAGCATCCAATGATTGCCATACGTGAAGTAGACATAGGCATGACCGGGCTCCTCATACATGACCGCCGTCCGTGCGGTGCGGCCTGCTTTACAGTGACAGGCAAGATCCTGTTCGCTGATGTAAGCTTCGGTCTCCGTGATCATACCGATGAGCCTTACGCCCTCCAGGACGCGAACCAGCCGCGCACCGATCAGGTCGCGGGCGACGGTCAGTGTGGGACGATCGTAAAAATCTCTGGGAAGAATGCTCATGGTTATAGTTTTAAAGGTTGAAGGCTTAAGATTGTGATCTGTCAACGAGGCTATTTAAATCTTGGATCCCTCTTAAGAGTTAATCGAAGGCCTTCTGCAAGCCCAATGGATGGGTGGTAGTTTAACTTTTGACTGGCAAGGGTAAGGTCGGCACACAACCGCGAGACACCGGCGGAGGTTTTGGGATTGAAAATGACCTCTGTGCTGCTTCCGGTCACTTCCTGGACGCACTTGATCAATCCCCGAATGCTGGTTTCCTTCCCCGAGCCAATGTTGATGACCAGCCCATTGATATGGGGCGCCGTGGCGGCCGCGACCAAACCGCTGACCACATCGTCCACGTAGACGTAATCGCGGGTCTGACCGCCATCGCCGTGGGCAACCAGGGTGCCGCTGCGCAGGGCCTGCCTGAGATAATGAGGCACGACCGGTGGGTGGGAGGCGGGCAGGTGCTGTCCGGGTCCGTAGGCATTGAAGATCCGCAGGCTGACGGTTTCGATGCCCCACAGGCTGCCGATCGTACGGACATAATATTCGGCTGCCAGCTTGGAAACGGCGTAAGGCGAGCGCGGGTTGGGTGTATATGTTTCCCGAAGCGGCTGCTCTGCCAGGTCGCCGTACACGGCTCCGGAGGAGGCAAGGACAACGCGTCTGACGCCAACGTCCCGCATCGCCTCCATCAGGGAAACCGTCCCGCCGACATTCACCATGTTGTAATCGCGCGGGTAAAGAATCGACTCGGGCACAGAGACCCGCGCTGCCAGGTGGTAGACAACGTCCACCTCCTGAAGAAGGGTCCAAAGCTTGGGACGGTCGCTCACATCCCCGCGCGTGAAATGGACATCCGGGGCGAGCGCCTTGGGGTCACCGGTCGAAAGATCGTCCAACCCGCGGACCTGGTGCCCCTCGCGGGCGAGCTGATTGGCAAGCGAAGAGCCGAGGAATCCCGCGGCTCCGGTGATGAGAAAGTTCATAGACCAAGGATTATAAACGAAGCAACTCAATATGGTGAGAGTTTGTGCGCCGGGCAGACAATCCGTTTCAAATTGGAATATTGCTGTCCAATTTTATTGACTGGAAGCCAACTCTCTGTTATTATTGAACAGTAGGATAACGGTAAGTTACGTTGGTTAGAAGAACAGCCACAGCTCACGGTTTGACTCCGTGGGCTGTTTTGTTTACTCCTCCGATGGAACAGACGGGTTTCCTAAAATTTTTACAACTGCCCAAAGGAGGCATAAACAATGTCTGAACGAATAACCGGTACTGTCAAGTGGTTCAATGGTGATAAGGGCTTCGGCTTCATCGAGCGCGAAGGTGGAAAGGACGTTTTCGTCCATTTCTCTGCAATTCAAGGCGATGGCTACCGCAGCCTGCAAGAAGGCCAGCAGGTCGAGTTCACCGTCGAGCAGGGCCCCAAGGGACCGCAGGCAAGTAACGTAGTTGCACGCTAGTCAGTAGACATAAAAGGGCCCGTGGCGAAAGCCTCGGGCCCTTTTTGATTCCAGGCCCGGTTTTTCTTTCGCAAACAAAAAATCCGCCCCACAGGGAGACGGACCTGATTACTTGCTGATTATCTTCTTCGTCTGGGAGCCAGGCGGTTCTTTGCAAAACGCGTCGGCGTGGGAGCCGGGCGGGGAGGGCGGTGATCGTCCCTGGGGGAGCCGGCATGTTTCGGGGGCGCGGCGACTGTGTAATCAAAATCAGGGAGTGTTTCACGTTTCAGGGGCTGGCCCATGATGCGCTCTAGGGCCCGGATCATGTCATTGTCCTCGGGGGTGACAAGGGTGAACGCGTCGCCGGTACGCTGAGCCCGTCCGGTGCGCCCGATGCGGTGGATGTAGGCATCGGCGGTATCGGGCATGTCATAGTTGATGACGTGCGAGATGCTGTCAATGTCTAGGCCGCGGGCCGCGATATCGGTCGCGACCATGATCCGGAAATGCCCGGTCTTGAAGCCGCGCAGAGCCTGCTCGCGCTGCCCCTGCGTGCGGTTGCTGTGCAGACTGGTGACGTGAAAACCGGCATGGGCGATCTGTCTCGCAACCTTGTCGGCGCGATGTTTGGTGCGAGTAAAGACCAGCACCGAATCGCTCTCGATCTGCTTAAGAAGCTTCAGAAGCAGTGCTGACTTGAGATGGGCCGGCACCGGGTACAACGCGTGTGTGACGGTGTGAGCGGGACGGCTGATGCCCATTGCGATCTTTTGTGGGTCGTGGAGCGACTGCTTGGCAAGCAGCTCCACCTCCGGCGGGAAGGTGGCCGAGAAGAGCATGGTCTGGCGCTGTTCGGGAACAGCCTTGATGATGCGGCGCAGGTCGGGCAGAAATCCCATGTCGAACATGCGGTCAGCTTCATCGATCACCAGGACTTCGATCTTCTCCAGCCGGGCATGGCGCTGCTGGACAAGGTCCAGCAGGCGGCCCGGGGTTGCGACCAAAATATCGACTCCCTCTTTCAGGGCTTTGATCTGGCGGCTGGCAGTGACACCCCCGTAGACGGTGGCGCTCCTGAGTTTCGTCCCCACGGACAGGGCGCGCACCACCTGGTAGATCTGTTCGGCAAGCTCGCGTGTCGGGGTGACGATGAGTGCCCGCGGCATGCCGCGTGGGCTTTCGATCAGTCTGTTAAGAATGGGGAGGACGAAGGCGGCTGTCTTTCCGGTGCCGGTCTGGGCCGTGCCGATGATGTCACGACCACGCAAAGCAGCCGGGATGGCCGCTTCCTGAATGGGGGTCGCGGTCTCATAACCCGCGACCTTGATTCCCTGCATGAGGCGGGAATCCAAATTAAATTGTTCGAAGTTCAAAATTGTTCCTTGTCTTCAGAAGTCGTGCACGTGTAAAGATTGAGTATCCCTCAAAGCAAACAGCGGTGGACTGCTGATATAGATATGTTTCTAGCAGTTGATTATACCCTACGAATCGGCCTCTTCTCCTGCAGTACCATAACCGGTGGCCGGTGCTATTTCGCAGGCGTGGGTTCCAGGGATGGCTCGTTCTCCAGCTCCTTACGGGTCAGTAAAATGACGGCCACAAGAATCAATCCGCCACCGAGCAGGACGATCCAGGCCAGCCTTTCAGCAAAGAACCAGGCTGCCAGAAGGACGGTAACGACCGGTTCCAGGGTGGAGAGCATCGCTGAATGGGTGGGACCGATCCGCTCGAGACCGGCCAGGAACGTGACGACGGGAATGACGGTTGCCATCAGCACGATCCCGGCGATATGGATCCAGCCCGCGCTGGTGGTTGGAAAATGGGCTCCGTTGATGGACATCAATATGCCATATACCAGCCCCGCAGAGGCAAAGATCACCACCGAGGATTGTACCGGAGAGACATGCCGGGTTACATTCGTGCCGACAATGATGTAGCCTGAGTAGATCAATGCCGCAGCGAGGGAGAAAAAAATACCCAATGGCTGTCCACCCTTTGGATCTACGATCAGGGCGGTGCCGGTCAGTGCCAGGACGATGGCCATGACCTTCAACCAGGTTATCTTTTCACCCAGAAAAACAACGGACAGGATGAAGACAAACATGGGATAAAGATAAAGCAGCAGAGCGACCAGCCCCGCCGAGGCATACTTGATGGCGCTCAGGTAGGAGAACGACTGGCCCACATACCCAATGGCGCCCATCCCAATCAGCGCAAGCAGGAATTTCCCGCGTGGAAAATTCTCCCTGCGCGCCAGAAGGATGGCGGTCATGAGCAGTGTCGCGAATCCAAACCGCAGGAACAACATGCTGAACGTATCCAGGCCGTCTGCATAGAGCAGCCGGCCAAAAATAGCGAGTGTCCCGAACGAGGCGGCGGAGATGACAATGAGCAGAATTCCTGTGAGGCGTTTCATGTTCATCCTGTGGTGATGTCCCGATACTATAACATACCCGCCGCCATTCCTGCGGGATGCTTTCCGTGGAACAGCGGCGGGTGCAGTTGTGACAGGTACTCAAATTGTGTGGATTATCCCTGGCTGAAGGCTTGATTTAGGTTGCCGAGGGCAGGCATATGTTTTGCCTCCCGATGAGGAAATCCATTCCATATCTCCTGGGGGTAGATGATCCCGTTGGTGCCCGGGATCTGCTCCATGGCGAGACCTGTGTTCAAATCGATCCCGATCTGCTGGTAGGCCTTGTAGGCAAGCTGGCTGCAATAAAATGTATCTTCTGACTCAGAATTGAGAAAGTTCAGGTTGTACGGCTTGCCCACCTGTGCAAGACAATACTCTGCCACCCGGGAGCGCAGCTCAAGTTCCTCGTTTTCCGAAGCCTGCAGTCCATCGATGGGCGATACAATCCCGTAAAAAGTATCGAACAGAAGCCCACGCTGGAGGGCCATGCGCTCCGTATCCCAGCGACCATTGGGTACATCGAATGTTATCACTCCGCGCGCTCCTGATTCGATGCACCGGCCGTCCGGACCCAGATAGATGACCACATGATCCACATCACCCGGTACGAGACGGCCAACGAAACGCCAGAATTCCCCGGGCAGGATGTCGGGCTTGCCGTTCATCGTGCAGATGATATCGCCGGTCTGCAGGGCGATCCCTTCGATCTGATAGGTATAAATCATACTTGCTCCATAATCATTATACGGAGAAATGCCAGGTTCGTTCCAGTGTAAAGTCCCCTCCTGGAGCGCAGATGCTCATATTCTTTTGCGAACCAGAAAATCCATTTGATGGGCCATGTAGATCAGCTCACCCCAGTCGATCTGTTCCTGGCGGATTTCGAGCCAGCGCTTCAGTGTATTCCCGTCCCGACCCTGGCACTCCTGCAGCGCAGTCTCAAAGAAATGCAGGATGAACTGGAGAAAGTACTTCTCATCGGCGGGGTAGCTCCCGTCCTTCGCATACACCACCCAATCCGACGCGCCCGCCGATAGGATCTCAGCGTCCACCGACCGCAGGTGGTCGAACAATCTTCGGCCCATGCGGCTGTCGCCACCCGAAGGACGGCTGTCCATCGTCGCGTGATAGAGGCGCTCGATCTGTTCATCCAGGGCGATGTCGATCACGGGCTGCAACAGCGACATCCCATCAAAATTGATCGTCAGCCAGGCGAGGCTTTTTGTAAGCGACAATAATCTTTCAAGACTTTCCGGCATGGGAAGCAGATCGAGAAAGGCATGCGCGATCAGGAGATCGGCGGGGGATTGATTTCGATCGATGAAATCAAAAACATCAGCGCACACGAGACGGATGTGGAACTCGCGAGCCTGGTCACACAGATGCAGATGGTCCGCCCCGTCTCTTTCCACGCTCAGGCCGTATTCCGATGCCCATTGCGGAATCCACGCTCGAGCGTAGTCAATATTCTCCTGCAGCGAATCGACGAGCATGTATTCGCCCCCGGGGAACAGACGCCACTCCACCAGGCGCTTCAGCATGGTCCCGATTCCCGCGCCGACCTCGATCACGGAAACCGGCCCGCTTGGAATATGATCGCGCAAAGCCTGGACCACATCCTTGTTAAGGGCGCGGTCATCCACGGTTTGTTTGGAGAGCAGGTAGCGGGGGAAGGAGTAATCCATGGTCAGCCTGTTGCCTCGTGTGCAAGGCCATATAGAAAATCGCGGATGTTTTTTGCCGACTCCGTCCACGGTGGCTGGCGCAGGTAGCGGTCGCGGGCGTTGAGCGAAAGGCGGGTAAGCAGATTCCGGTCCTTCGAAAGCAGGCGAAGATGATCCGCCAGTCCTTTCGAATCGTCCGGTGCGATCAGGTATCCTGTCCTGCCCGGCTCGATGATCTCCCCTGCCGCACCGGCTGTCGTCCCAATGGCGGGCAGACCAAAACACATCCCCTCCAGATAAACAATGCCGAAGCCCTCGTAACTTGAAGGCACAGCCAGGAGATGAGCCCGCTTGAGTTTCTGCACCAGGGGAGCCCGGTCCAGAGGCCCGTGAAGAGATATGCAGGAGGATAGACCGTTCCTCGCAATGATCTCCTGGATCAACTGTACATAGGCCGGCTCTGAACTTAATCCGCCGACGACATCTACGTGGACCTGGGAGTGCATATCCCTGACCGCCTCAAGAAGCGTATGCAAACCTTTTCTATAGATGACATTGCCAAGGAACAAAATCCGGAGTGGATCGCTCTTGGCTCTTTCCCGGATCTCGTGTTCCGGGATCGGGCCGCCAAACCGGTCGGTGGGGGGATAGGCCAACACAGACGGTTTTCCATGGTTCAGGAACTGCTGGACGACCTTCTTGGTTGTCTTTGAGTTAAAGATCAGTCCATCGACCGAGCTCAAGTATTTCCCTTCCACGAACCGGTATAAAGTATTCTGCCATCCGGGCCGGGATTCTGACGACCGCAAATGATGGACCAGGGAAACAATCGGATAGGGATGCCTGCCCCGATTTACAAGGACGAGGGAGGGATGATTCAGCTCATCCTGAATCAGGATGTCAAGGTTTTTAGGCAGTCGAAAGTGAAGATTGTCGATCAGGTGGGCGGCATAATTTCGCCATGGCAGGGAAATGATCTCAACCGCATCCCCCCTGGACCGGAGGTATTCGACCAGCTTGCGATCATACAAAAATCCGCCGCTGAGGGTGTCGATCGAGCCGTAGATGATCAGTCCGATTTTCATTGTATAAAGGCGGGCAGGTGTTAACGCTCGAACCTGCTACCGTTTCAACTCGTACGCTGCCCAGGCCGATTCATTTTCCCAGAGCACAACCCGGAGATTGTGAATGTTATCGGCCTGAATACGCTCATTGAGGGATGTTGCCAGGATCTGCGAGAAATTCTCAAGGGAGGGATTCAAGCCGGCAAACTCGGGCTTGTCATTCAGCATTTGCTCCTTGTAATAGATGACGAGCGCATCGAGATGCTTTTCCACATCGACGATGTCCACAAGATAACCGTGTTGATCCAGGTGCTCTCCCTGCAGTTGCAGCTCGAGGACATAATGATGGGAGTTGGGGAAATTTTCGGGTCCCCAGTCTCCGCCGATCAGGTAGTGCCTGGCAATGAAATCACGCTTGACTCCGAGAGTGTACATGAGGTGCTCCGGTCTGAGGTTTCAGGGTTGAGGTCTAGGGTTTTACACAGTGCATGATGAGTCTCCCGTCTTCACGGGTGATGGGCAGGGCAAAATCGAACTTGTCAATTTGGGTGCAGTATTCCAGATCGGTGAAGGGGAATCCAATTTTATTCGGATCGAAGTGCTGGGATGCATCCTTGGATGCAAGCACACGCTGGATGTACGGTTTAGGGTCAGGCTGGGTGCCTCGAAGCAGTGCCTCCAGATATTCGCCGCATGCCAGGTCTTCATCGCCTCCGCCAAAGTTCTTGCCGGTGATCACGAAGGTCACCTCCTCTGCCCCGAGGCTCTTGATGTGTTCCACGGTGGCGTTTGCCACCACCAGGCTGGAGGCGAGCAGTACTTCCGCGTTTTGACTGCGCACTACGCCCTGGGTGCCGGCAGTGGTACGCTGGATCATGGTAACGCCCGAAAGGTCCTCGTTGCTGAGATAGGTTGGAGAGTTGCCGAAGTCAAAGCCATCGGGCCGCAGCCCATTGACTTCGCCCATCACTTTTGAATTGGGAATTTGGGAACGCAGGGCGAGTGCCTCCTCCACGGTGCCGACAAGCAGAATTTCCCTGGCACCGAGGGAATAGGCATAGGCGGCGGTGGAAAAGGCGCGCAGGACATCGATCACGACGACGATGCCTTTCGCCTGGTGACAATCCTCCAGAGTCGTGTAATTGAACTTCATGCTTCGTAATCCAGGACGACCTGGAGTGCCTCCTGTGGTTTTTGGTCCAGGAGACGGTAGGCCTCTTGGGCGTTGTCAATCCCAAATCGGTGCGTGATCCACTTTTCCGGGTGGATGCGCTCCAGCGACTTCCAGGCCACGTCGAAGCGGCGGGACTTATCCCAGCGGCCGCTCAGCTCGGGAGAAAGACTGCTGACCTGGGAGGAGACCAATTTGATCCGCGAGCGATGGAAGGCGCCACCCAGGTCCAGCTCCGCTGGCTTTTCACCGTACCACGAGCCGATGATCACCCGCCCGCTGAAGCGGGTCAGGGCGATCGCCTCGTTCAGCGCTGCGGGGTTCCCGCTCAGCTCAAAGGTCAGGTCTGCGCCATCCTTCAGCAAGGAGAAAGCCTGCTGACGGAAATCCTTTTCCTCGGGGTCGAGCGCCGTGAAACTCGAAACCTTCCATCTTTGCCCCTCCACCTTTGACTTCTCGCACCGGAAATTATATTTATCAACCGTTACCAGTGCCTCCAGGGGAAACGAGCCGAGCAGGCAGGCTGTCAGCAGACCGACCACTCCTTGGCCGAGGATGAGCACGCGTTCGCCCAGAAGGGGTGCGCCGTCCTGAACCAGGTTCACGGCAGTTTCCATATTGGGAAGAAAGCAGGCTGTTTCAGGGGATAGCGTGGAAGGAATGGGGAGCAGCGCATCGACCCGGCAAACATACTGAGATGTGTGGGGCTGGAAGGAAAAAACAAGCCTGTCCTGCCAGGAGGAATCCACGTTTTCCCCCGTCTCCTGGACGATCCCTGCATTGGCATATCCGTAGGCAAGGGGATATTTGAAGTCGCTGCGCAGACTCGAAATAACAGAATCCGCTTCCAGGTCACGCGGGAAGCGGCCATGATAGACCAGCATTTCCGTCCCTGCGCTGATCGCCGAGCAAATTGTCTTAACCAGTACATCGTGAGCGCCGAGGGCAGGCAGAGGCTCATCGAGAATCTCGACCCGCCCTGGCGCAGTGAAATACAGGGATTTTCTCTTCACGCCCCCATTGTACCCCGGATGCTTCCTTATTCGCTTATAGCGGCATCCGGGGTGGACCCCGGATGCTTCCTCATTCACTTATAGCATACGGGGTGTACCTTGCATTACCCTCTGCTGTCTGTCTGTGGACAGGAGCCAGATCAAAAGCAGCTCGGCGATCTTGGCAGGAACCCCATATATTGAATCATGGCTAAAGAAGGGAATGCCATCCCGGATCACGCTAAAGCCGACCCAGATGACCACCCAGGCCACGATGGTGATGATCGCATAGAGGATAAAGCCGCGACGCACCAGCTCGTGTTTTTGCTGGAAGAATGGGATGGGCAGGAAATAGGCTCCCAGCAATCCCAAATAGCCAAGACCGTTCAAAATAAAGAGCGGGTCCGGGCCTTCCGGGAAAAGCTGTTTGTCGAAGGCAGCGGCAAGGTGCAGCAAAGCTGTGAAGAGCGCCAGAACGAGGATACCAATTTGTTTACCTGTAAGTTTCATTTTGACTCCTTTATTACATCAGATGAGATGTCAACGACGAATATTCCGAATCAATTTTCCAGCGAGCAGCAGGCCCAGCCCGGCGTTCATCAGATCCCGGGCACGGATCAGCAGACTCAGACTGATTCCAATGGCAGCAGAATGCCCCATGCTTGTCATGGCATACACCTGGCTTGCCTCCAGCGCGCCCAGCCCGCCGGGCAGAGGCAGGATGAACGCCAGCATCACAGAAGTCAGCCCGGCAAGGCTTTGTCCAAAGGAGAGGTGGGCGCCCAAAAATGAGGTCATCAGATAGTATTCCAGGAGCGTTCCGCACAGGGCGAGAATGGAAAAGAAAAAAGCAGCCAGCACACTGGCTAATCGCCGGCGCATAAAAGAGGCGGCCATCCTTTCGGAGACCATGATGAGACGCACCCAATTTGGATTTCCAATGACGGAGGCCGCGGCGCGCAGGAGGGCAGACAGAGGAAATTTGCCCCGATAGAGCAGCGATAGATGAACGATGGGAATGACCAAAATCGCTGCCAGCGGGACCAGACCACTCAAGGCAAGGCTCTCGCTACGAGTGATCATTCCAACCCGGATCGCTGCCATCAATCCTGCCACGATCAGAACGGAGTTTCCCAGCAGCTCGGCCAGCTTATCCATGATGACTGCCGAGGTGGCACGCGCAAAGGTCACTCCATGGTTCTGCTGCAAATAAACCACTTGCAGCGGCTCGCCTCCCACCTGCGGACCCGGGGTAAAGTAGCTGATGCCAAACACGGAAAGGCGGTAGCGTACCAGCGGCAGAAAGGGAATGGACGGATTGTCCGATCGAAGGATGATCCACCAGCGGGCGGTGATGGCAAAAATAACAAGGCTGTTGAGCATAAAAATGACCGCG
>JBLNAU010000672.1:0-6146 GCA_050259515.1 Syntrophothermus sp. | reverse complement strand
ATATCCGCGCCGAAACCACAACAACTGGGCGTGGATGCGCTCAGGCTCGTAGAAAGCGCCTGGGTCGTCTAGGTGACCAATAATTCCCAGCTCCCCCAAGAGACCGCAGGTAGGATATATGTGAACGTTCACGAAGGCCCCGATCGGCATGGCGATTTCCACCTTGGTGTTTTCGCGCTCCGTATCGGCCGGGAGCTGGATGATAATCCGGTCGTAGACCCGGGCGCAGACCTTTTGCAGCCCACGCGTTGCAGGGCGGAGGTCTGTCTCGATCAAACCCGCTTTCTCAAGGACATTAATGTGCAGGGTTGCGGTGGAGGGAGGCAGGTTGAGCGCCTCGGCAATCTCGAGAACGCTGCAGGTATGGGCGCTCAAAAATCGCAAGATCTCCAGGCGCGTTTCCGAGCCCAATGCCTTCGTGACCGCCTCCAGTTTATGGAGGTTTTGATCGTCTGCGAGGAGTTCTAGGATGCGAGCGTAGGGGATTGGGGTACTGGATGTCAACGGAGGCTCTCCAGTTAAAAACATAAAAGTATGTTTCGCTTTATAAAATTATATTTCATTTAAAGAAGAAGTCAAGTACCAATTCGTAAAAAACTTATTTCCATTGCCCTGATGCACAAAATGCTGCTTGCACAGGGTAAGTTGCCAACGCAGGCGTCTTAATTTTGCAGGGTGACCACGAGATAATTGCAACTTTTTGACGTAAATTTATCCAGATATAAAAGGGAACCACAATGGCAAAGGTGATACACTGTAAGGCAAATATATAAAAAGACAAGGGTCCCGAAGGACCCTTGCTTTTTTCTGGGGTGGACTGACGCCCACCTGACATTTCTCGCTTACTGGAAGAGTGACATGATCTGATTGAATACGTCGTTGAGAGTGGTGTTGGGATTATCGCCAGCTTCAACCAGGTAACCATTCTGTGCGATATGCTGGTTGAATTGCGTAATTCCACCGGCCGAATCTTCGTTGATCAGTTGCGCACGGTGACAGCCGCCACAGGCGCGCGCGGCGGGACCGGTGACGTAAGATGGCACATTGCCGATCTTTCGATCCCAGCCAGTCACCTCGTCGGAAGCAGAGAGAATTCCCGGCAGCGACTTGGACTGGTCCGGTACATCGTAGGTACCTGCAACATGGCAGGATTCACAATTGGCGCCATGCTGAGGATAGGGGAACTCAATGTGATGCTGGTATTCCATGGATTCCACTGGATCGGCGAAGTTGATATCGGCGACATCGAATGCCTGGCCCGAGTGAATGGCATGGACATAGGAGTCAATCGACCTAGACTGTATTTCCAGGTGGGAAGCGCCACTCTTTGTAATATGGCACATGCGGCAGACAACGATATTTCCGCCGCGGTCGGCGGTGTGGAAGGTTGTACCCAGGGCTGCATGGCAGTTCTCACAGCCATCCGCAACTTTCACGATGGGGCTGTAGAATGCGTCATTGAAACGCCCGGAGCCGAGATCAAAGGTCCTGGAGGGAGCGTCGAGGGCAACGACGACTTCATCGGCATTCTGCAGTTCCGGCATGACCGCAATTTCAACTCGCTTTACACTGCTGCCGATCATATCGGCCCAATCGGAGAGGTCGGCAGTGACTTCCCATTTGCCGTCTGCAGCAGATATGGTCGTAAAGCGCGGATGCTCTTCGCCAACCACATATTCCAGGGCGCGCTGATCCTTATTGTCGATCGTGCCATCGCCGTTATCGTCCTTAAGCCGTTCGTGTGGGCCTACGATGTAATCCTTGGTATCGTAGCCATACAAGCCGACCATCACGGTGGGCGAAATCTTGGTCACGTCCAGCCCGATGTCCTCCGACGAGGCGGCGCTAAACGCAAAGGTGAGTTTATTGTCTTCGAAGGTGGCACTGTCGATGCTGACCGTAACCACATCCGAGATCCTCTTGCCATCGGCTGTGTAGATCGCCTTGTCATAACCGGTATGGATCTGATTGAAAGGCTTGGCGGATTTGCCTTCGCCATGACAGCTTGTACAATCCGTCGTATTCAAATCCAGTGACCCGTGAATCGCTTCAGGCAAAATGGTCTTCAGCGCAAGCTTGGTCGTATCGTAGGAGGGCTCTTCCGCCCCCTCTTTGACCGGGCCCACGGAACCTGTCATCGGGTGACAGCTCTTGCAGGTCTCGATCTTCATGTTGGCGTCTGAGAGCACAACATTCAGCTTGCCTTCGTGGCAGGTCACGCAGTTGGACATGGACTGAGGATAGGGGAATTCCATGGCATGCGACATGTGAACATCGTTCATCAGTGTCGTCTTGTAGGCATACTGGGCTGCCTTATCCGCTGGCAGCTGCGCCTCTTCCCCACCCGCAAGGAACTCGGCCGCAGCAGCCGGATCGTCCGCCAAAAGCTGCCATTCGAAATGGCCGCCTTCGCCGTTATCCAGATGGCAGGCTTTGCAGGTGTAGAAGTCCGTTGCGGGATCCAGATCTACCTGGCCATAGATATTACCGTGCTTGAGATAGGGATCCGTGTGGCATTTCTCGCAGCCGTCGTTATTGGCCGGGGAAACGTAATCAACACCCTTGCCGGTTTCCTTAATCGCTGCATATGGATATTGGACCTGTTTGATGCGGGCCGGCAGGCTGCCGACCTGTTTGTCATAGCCATACAGGACGAGCAGGCCATCCGTACTGCTGAGGTTGGTGTAATCAACATACCCATCGGCAGTCGGTTCAAGCTCGGTCAGCGTACTGGTGGTCACACCAGTGGCTTCATCATAGGTCAGTTTGCCCTTCAGGGACAGTCTGCCAGCACCTTCAAAGGCCGTGCCCGTATACGGGGCGAAGTAAATGTTCAGGTTTTCGACCGCTTTGCCGCTGATCGGTTGGCCATCCTTCGTCATCTTGAAGGTGACAACTGTCGTATCCGGTTTTTCTGTGAATTTGTAGGCCAGGTTTTCGACCTTGATCACGCCGTCCTGGTACAACCCATCGTAGGATGCCTGATGTTGTTCACCGGCATCGGCATGGCATCCGGCGCAGGTCTCGAATTGGACTGCAACATGGCCTTCGGGCAAGGCAACTGCAGCAGCGGGCGGCTCAGTTGCTGCAGGCGGTTGAGTCGCAGCAGCTTCCGTGGCGGCAGGGGGCTCTGTCGCGGCTGCGGTGGGCGTTGTAACGGGTACTGCACCGCCACAGGCAACAAGCACCACGGCAGTGAGAACCAGCACGCCAAGTACAACTAGAAATTTCTTGATGGACATTGAATTGCATTCTCCTTTGTATATTTTCGGGTCAGGTGATTCTCTTTCCATGTTTCGCATCAACTCATAGGCCACTCCTTTTAGGATATTAATTCAGCAATCCGCTGAATGAAGCATCGGCATATCCTTGCCGAATATCAAGTTAGTAAAGGCGATACGGATAAGGGGTATTCATCTGGGTACAGGATATTGAGCATTTCCCCATCACAAGAACCAGTAAGGCATTTCTACCAGGTTTGATTAGATCAAACCCAACACTTTGACATATGAATCGTTGAAGCTGTCAAAAGACTTCCAACGAATCGTCTGGAAATAAGATAAATTGTGTAAAATTTCACAATAAAAGGATAAAAAAATATGACAAATTTATAGGATTTGTAGGTAAATCAAATGCATTTTAGTAGCTTTGTCGCATTTAGAAAAGTGTTTTTTGTCACCATTTTCCAAAATTGAATGCGAAGCTTCCAACCTTTTGAATTTGTATCTTTTTCGATGGGGAAACAATCAATTTTTACTTCGAGTCATCTCAAAAATAAAATGGCATTTGGAGGGAACGCTGCGCCCCGACACCGCCTGAGCAGCGTTTTGTCCACCTCAGGAGTCTGCGCTCTGCTCAAACTACGCTTTGAGATCGATTCTATTTTATGTTCCCGGGATGGATGCCGGACCCGGTGTTGGATCGATTGGAAGGATCAAGGGCGGAAGGGGCGTCTGGGTGAAATCCAGGTCGTTCAGCAGATCACCGAGCAGGGGCGATTTTTCCCGGACCGTGGGACGTGAGTCGGGTCTTCCATCGGTTTTTGGATCGAGACGCTGCCCCTCCAGGAAGATATCCTCGATGAATTTTAAGTAGGCATCGAAACTCAAAGTCTGGTGATCGATCAACCCTTTTTTGGCATAGGGGCTGATCAGAAGAGCCGGGACGCGCAGCCCATAGCCGTTCTCATCCACGCGAGGCGGCATCACGTGATCATAGAAGCCACCCCAATCGTCCCATGCCAGGAGGATGACGGTACTATCCCATTCCGGACTCTGCATGATCTCATTGATCAAGCCAGTCACATAAGCCTGGCCCGCATGGATGGAGGAGGCAGGATGGTCGCTGACCCCGTTCTCCGGAATGATCCAGGAGATGGCAGGGAGCGAGCCGTCCTTTAACGAAGCGAGGAATTCACTCGTTGGACGAACGTGATCCAGCTCCCTGTTATCATGGACCGTCGTGAAATTCGGCAATGGATTCATGATGCTCGGGACGTCCAGTCTCAGCGGTTGTTGGTCACAGAACATCTGATCATTGGAACAATCCGGCTCGATACCTTCTGTCAGGAAATATCCCCAGCTCACATTGTATTTGTGCAACAGGTAGGTCATATCCGTCCAGGCGTAATCTTCCTTTGTGCTGCCCGGTGCAGGCTGGGATGGCTGATTGATATCGTTGGCACACGTCATTGGGTTATCGGGGTTCCTACATTTTGCAGACCAGCCTGAAACAAGAAAGAGATGCGCCGGCAGACTCCAGGAGGCGCTGGGCTCGAACATCCTGTCATGCAGAACGAAATTCCGTGCATAGGCCCAGTAGTTCGGGATTTCACGGGCATCATGCCAGCCCATGGCATCCGGACCCTGTCCGCTGGAAGTGCACCCGGGTGTTTTCGGATCTGCGCAATAGTCCCTGCGCCCATCCATGACAGATCTCACGAAACCATCCATTTGGCCGCCATTGATGTCGGCGATTGAGGCAGCCATCCCATGCGGTCCACCAAAATTAATATCACTTGGATCGTGGAAGGGCTTGATACATTGCTTCGTGATGGGGTCAGGTGAGCAGACCGTTGGAATTCCATTTTGCATCGGTATGCCGTCTGCTCCCGGGTAGGTGCCAAAGTAATGGTCGAACGAGCGATTCTCCTGCATGATGATCACAATATGCTTGATCTTTTGCCGCGCCATCAACAATTGTTTCGAATGTGGCGAGCCTATCCCGGTACAGGAAACCAGGAATATTGCCATAGATAACAACGTAATCAGATTTTTTTGCATCTTTTCCATGGTACCACCCCAGCAAACCATTCAATTACAGCAACACTGGCAACTTAAATTATACAAACAACCCGGCATGCCAACATTCCAGATAACGGGGAATTGAAGCTCATGCCTGTTTCTGATGCTTCTCTTACAGTCAGCACATTCTTTTTTAAGGGGCATATCACGAGTTACTCAGGTTTTTCAACTACGATAGACGACTCAAAAGGAAAAAGAGGTGTTATTCATGGAGAATATAAGGAAAATTCCAGGTGTAAATACATGGGAGGCGATCAGTGGTTTTCGAAGAGCGGGGTTTCTGGATTATGTAGGCGAGTTGTGGCAGAAGTATGGCGATGTATTTCAGATCAATGTATTCAATCGCCGTATGGTGGTAGCCATGCATCCTGAGGCCGTCCGCCATGTAAATATCGAAAATCGCAAGAATTACGACAAGCTGCAAAGTTATGATGTGGTTCGAAAGTTTATGACGGGGGATGGATTGGTTTCCAGTCAGGGCGAGCTGTGGAAACGGCAGCGCAAGCTCATGGCTCCCTTTTACACGCCCAAGGGGGTCCAGGCATACGGAGAGATCATGCTGAAGGATGCACATCGTCTCCGGAACCGCTGGTCGCAGATGGATGGCAGCCAAGTGGAGATCGGTGAGGAAATGACCTATGTCACCGCCTCGATCATTCTCAGGGCCATGTTCAGCATGGAAACGGATGAGGAGATCATCAGCATGAAAAGTGCGGTGGAGGCGATGCTGGGTTACGCTGGCTCGAACCAGACCGGGATCATGATTCCCTTATGGATCCCCACCCGCACAAACCGCAGATACCTGCAGGCACGCGAGAAGGTACATACCTATATCCATTCCAT